>JAJRVK010000024.1 GCA_024277315.1 archaeon
GAGTTCAAAAAGGACAAGGAATACGGCTCAATACGTTTGATAGATAATTTCAAGAGACATGCGGCTAGCGGTTTTTATGACGGACTTATAATACACGGCGTCTCTCCATGGCCATACAATAAGACCAAAACTCTGATATGGGCGGGAGAATATTATCCAAATCTAACGAAAAAGGAGCAGAGGTACCCACCGATAAAATACGGAAAAAGGACCGATGTTCTCTTCGGACTGAAACACACGGACCTTGCGGTTTCTTGGTTCGATACCTGGAATATAACATCTTCATTTTACATCTGCAATGGAGACTGGAGCAATTCCGGAGATCCGACAACCGCGTGGAGAGAACCCGGCCTGGATATCCACGATCCTGTTTTCGGAAAGGTCATCGACGGAGTAGATGTCATAAGAAAAATAGGAGAGCTCCCCCATCACTCGGAAGTCGCCCGGACCGGAGATGATGCCCTGGGATATGTACCCAACACAACAGTCATCATAAATCACATAACAATCTATTATCCGGATACGAGCCAGGAGTTCTCCGTAATTTCGGAAAGGGAGATACATACTTCGGAGATGAAACTCTTCATTCCTTATTTTCTTTTTTCTCTTTGATAAGAAATTTGTAGAGAATTATCCAGAAAAAGCCCATCCAGGCAAAAAATATCAGATAACCTACATTGGCATGGGTCCATTCCAGGGTATTTCGACCGTAATAGTACCCCGAGAGGATCACAACAGTCATTCTGATTATATTTCCGAGATATGCCAGAATCATACCCAGGGACAGAAACAGAATCGCCCTCATGTTAATTTTTCTGTAAATGACCAGAATAAAAGATACGAACGCAGAAGTAAATATGCTGAAGGAATATATTCCGGAACAGGACCGAGCGATTATGATCTGAGACTTTATCTTGGAGATTGGATCGATAATCTGAATTGATGACGGAGGTATAAGTATATTTTTTATCCCTATCACATTAAGCATGTTATGCAAAGGCATTGTTAGGAAAGAATAGGTAAATCCCTCCGAATCGATATCAAAAAGGAAGGGGATGGCTCCCATGAATATCATGAGAGAAACGAAAAATGTCAAAATGAAATCCCTCTCGATTGAATATTTTTTTGGTATAAAAGGATATGCGATGAAGACAGAGCCTGTAAGGATAATAAGTATGTCCGAATCGCCTATTTTCGGGTTTCCTATGCCCACCAGCATGAATATCCATATCATTGATATCAGGAGAATTCCTATTCCAACAGATATCCATTTATTGGAGATTGGAATATATTTGTTTATCTTTACAAGATATGGTGCCATCTCCTCCCCTTCCGCTTCTTTCGCGCCCCATCCTCTCTTTTTACTGTAAACAGCCAGAACGAGGAAATCCAGAATCCCTATGAAAAAAAATGCAAAAAGAAGAAGAAGCGATAGATGAGAATAATATCCGCCAAGACTGGAATATATGAAAACGAAGCTCTCCATTATGATGATTATTCCGACCATGAGCAGCAGCAGTGGCATATATCGGTATTTATCAAGCAAATCGAAAATCCTGTCAATGGATTTTTTCAGAGATTTTCCGTCATTCATCACTTTCAACTACATGGCTTGCTAAATTAATCTTTTGGTCAAAAACATGTATACGCTCACATCCACCCCTTCCTCCTGAAATAGAAAAGCATCAGCAGAGCGATTATAAGCATTCCGAGGAGTGCCGCAGGATATCCCCAGTACCAGTAGAGTTCCGGCATGTTCCGGAAATTCATCCCA
The DNA here is from genome assembly GCA_024277315.1 of archaeon. Classification (GTDB taxonomy): domain Archaea; phylum Thermoplasmatota; class Thermoplasmata; order WALJ01; family WALJ01; genus WALJ01. The sequence continues at coordinate 1,775 of JAJRVK010000024.1, forward strand.
TAGAGTCCCGTGACAAATGTCAGAGGTATGAATATGGTGGCAATTATCGTGAGTATCTTCATTATCTCATTTGTCCTGTAACTCAGGCTTGAAAGATAGATATCAGTCATGCTGGAGACCATATCCCTATATGTCTCCGCTATTTCTATCATCTGAAGTGCTATGTCTCTCGCTCCTCTCAGATACTTCTTCGTATCCATGGAAATTATGCCCGTTTCATCCCTGTAAAGCCCTTCTATGACCTCTCTCATCGGCCAGACCATGTGTTTCAGGAAAAGTATCTCCCGTCTCAGCTCATGCAAAGATTTCATTATTTCGGGCCCGGGCGATTTCAGAACCTTATCTTCTATGGAATCTATCCGAATACCGAGGTTCTCCAACACCCTGAAATAATGGTCCAGAATCTCCCGGAGAATGGAAAATAGAAGAAAATCGCCGCCCTTCGCCCTTATCTTGCCTGTATTCTCTCTTATCTTCTTTCTGAGAGGCTCAAAGACATCTCCCGGTCTTTGCTGTATGGTTATCAGAAGGCCGCGCTTCAGAAATATTCCTATTTGCTCCCTCTCTATTTTGGCAGTTTTTACATATACTTGGGACACTATAAGAAAAAGATGGTCGTCCAGCTCCTCATAGCTGGGTCGCTGACCGACTAGGAGCGAATTTCTAACGGCAGAGGGATGAAGGCCGAAGATATTCCCGATCTTCTCGATATCGGTATCGGAATAACCTCCCTGAACATCTATCCATACGACACCTTTTGAATCCCTGTATTCTTCAAGAGTCTTAACATCATCCAACTCTTTCTCTTCATATTCTTCTTTGTTATAGGTGAAAACCCGTATTTTCATGCCGCTTTCGGCACTTCTGTCCATTTTTTCCCCCATGAACCGCATGAGGTTCGAATACCGGTGCATAAAAGGAGATGTGTGTAATGATATATAAAATTTACAAAGCGACTATGGTAAAAGTATAATATATCGGTGTGGTTTCCTGAGTAATGCCGAGGACCAAAAAAACCCCGAAAAAAAAGATCGGAAAGTTCCTCAAATATCCGTTGAAAAAGATGAAAAAACCGTTTATGTATCCCGTATACGGATTTTTTCTACTAATCCTTGTACTTGTTTCAATGTTCCCTGACAAGGTTGGAGAATTTATATGGATATATTACTGGGGGCCGCTCGTTGCCGATGCCAGGGGGGGATTCGTGGGAAGTATAAAGGAAGGGTACAATCCAATAAGTACTCTGACATACGCAATATTGCTTTCCATATCCATATATCTCATACACCGGCTGTTCAGAAAACGAAGGATGCTCATAGATTCCGGGTTTGTTGTCTCGCTTGTTCCAATTATGGTACTGGGAGGGGTGGCCAGAGTTCTTGAAGACGCATCAGTGTTCATAACCCCGGGATCATACATCCTGATATCTCCGCTGATATATATGTGGCTCGGAACAATTGCCCTTTTTTTCGTGCTTTATTCCGATTTTCTGGAGAGGAGAGAGCGGTATGAGGCTATGGTCCTGTGTGCCATCCCTTATCCGTTGATACTGAGAATTCTTTGGTTCCTCATGCCATTTTCGAGTATAAACGAGGATGCGCTCTGGTTCATATCCGTAATGGCACTCTTCTCCGCATTCCATATATTCTTCGTTAGAAGAAAAGAATACGAAAGGAATTCCTCAATATTCCTCTATTCCATGTACTTCCTGGTCCTTATGTCCTACTATTTGGTGCTTACCGTGGCCAGAGAGGGAATACCCCATCCCTACGAGGTCCCCATAATATTTGCCATTTCTTTGGCCGGCACAACTGTTTTTTTTCTGGCATCCCGTCTGACAAGCGCTCCGCTTTCAGAGCTTTTCGGAAACAGAATAAATATGCTCCTGATATTCTCACATATGTTCGATGCCACTGCAACATGGAGAGGCGTTTCATTTTATTCCTATGGCGAGAAGCATGTTTTACCGTCATTTCTTATGGGCGTTCCCTACGGACCTCTTCTGTTCATCGTCGTGAAGGTACTTTTCGCAATCCTTTTCATATATCTCCTGGATGTGGTATATAAGAAAGATATGGGTGATGATGCCAGAAACCTGATAAAACTGGCCATAATAGTTCTCGGTCTGGCTCCGGGAATAAGGGATGCCGTGAGAATATCCTTGGGCGTTTAGTCTCTGCGTCTGTAGGAAAGGTATACGGCATATATCGCCACGAAAGCCACCTCAAATGGTGCGACCACACTCCATGGAGGAGTTGCATCAACAACTTCGAAGGGCGAAACCGAGGTGAAGGAAGCGGTCATGCTCTCCCCACAGCTTATATTGCCCTGCCAGTATGCGGAGGTCGTAACAAGCTCGAAGCCTTCATATCCGCTCTCTCCGAAAGCGATGTTTTTCCTGTACTGTCCAGAAAGTACCATGATATACGAGCGATTCTCCCCATCTACGACCGAGACTGTATCTCCCACCATCTTTCCGATCTTCTCTCCGTCCAGAAAGAACGAAAGGGAACGCCCGTAGATATCTCTTTTTTTTTCAAGTGCCTCGAAGCCGTTAAGCTCCATATATCGGGGGCTTGATGTTGTTATGTTCGCATAAATACCTCTTTCGACGAATTCTCCGCTCCTTTCCTCCATGAACATGCCTCTTTTCATCTTAACGAAGAGTCTGGAATCGGGGTAACGAAAGTTCCAGTTCTCTATGCTGTAGGAGTAATGCAGGGAGACCGTGAAAACCTCACCCTCCATTATTATACTGCCATCCCTCTGTGGGGAACCTTCCGTTGAGTGATACCGGGGCAGCTCCAGACCCTCCTTTTTGCGCGTTATATTCATCTGAAAATCAATCTCTATTTTATCAGCTATCTTTTTTCCTGAGACATCCATCATTTTTCCCTTTATATCATTCCATCTCAGGTTTTCTTTCGGCCTCAGCATGAACAGGGTGAATCCCAGGGATATCTCTCTTCCGTTTACTTTGACTATCTCCGGCACTCCGGCTATGAAGTTCGTGATCTTCAGTCCCCTGATAGGGTAATCCAGTCTGCTTAGATTGTAAGTTCCGTCCTCTTCGATGAGCGAATCGAAACGCGAGTTGTTGTTAATGTCCCGGAACTCTATTATCTCCTCTATTTCCTGGGTCACAAGGGTTTTCAGGGAAATTATCTCCTTTTTCAGAAGTCTCGAACCGTCGAAAGTGTCCACCTCTCCCACGCATCTTTCACCTTCCGAATATATGGTTATATGGTTGGGAAGCTGGCCGGTGCCGTAGACGATGCCCGCTTTTCCACCGTCGAACTCCACCTCTACGTAATTGCCGCCGCCAAACTCCTTTGTCTCTCCTTTGTTCACCACGAACTCTTCGCGGGCCGAGGCACCGGCTGAAAAGCAGAGGGGCCCGAAGATTCCCATAAATACGGCGTAAAATGCCAGAGTCATCACAATCTTTTTGTGCTTCACGGAAAATCATCACCATCTGATACTTATAATTTCCTTCCACCACCAAAACTTCTATATCATTAATCCGATTGCTGAGCGATAACATGGATGCAGAGGAGCGCCTTTTGTTGGTTCTCAGGAACACGGAAGAGGTTGTGACCGAAGATGAGTTAGCGCGAATGCTGGAAGAAAAGGAGAATCCAACGGCATACATAGGATTCGAGCCCTCGGGATTCGTGCACATAGCGCAGGGTATGATATGCGCTCGCAAAATAAGAGACCTGCAGGATGCGGGATTCACGGTCAAGATATTCCTGGCCGACTGGCACGCCTTCATAAATGACAAGCTCGATGGGGATATCGATAACATACGGCTATGCGGGGAATACATGAAGGACGCGTTCCTTGCCCTGGGGGTCAACCCCGAAAAGACAAAGTTCGTCTGGGCCTCGGAGATCATCACACCCGATTACTGGGAGAAGGTCCTGAGGGTTGCAAAGGTCTCCAGCCTCGCAAGGATAAGAAGAGCGCTCACCATCATGGGAAGGAAGGAAGGTGAGGCCGAGACAGATGTTTCGAAGCTAATCTATCCCCCGATGCAGGCAGCGGACATCTTCCAGTTAGAGGTGGATGTGGCATATGGAGGTATGGACCAGAGAAAGGCGCACATGCTCGCCAGAGATGCGGCCGAAAAGCTGGGATGGAAGAAACCGATAGCTCTCCACACACCACTGCTCTTGGGTCTCAGGGGCGGAGGCAGGATGGACCCGGTTGAAGCCAAGATGAGCAAGAGCGACCCGGACTCCTCAATACTCATACATGACAGCCCTGAGGACATACGGAGGAAGATAAAGAAGGCATACTGTCCCGAAGGGGTGGTGGAAGAGAACCCGATTATGGACATAGCGAAGCACATAGTATTTCCTCAAAAAGGGAGTCTCCTGATAGAAAGGCCGGAGAAGTGGGGCGGAAATCTGGAGGTCCGGTCCTACGAGGAGCTGGAAAAGGTCTTTGCTGCAAAAGAGTTGCACCCGATGGATTTGAAAAGCGGGGTGGCCAGTGCGCTCATAGAACTGCTCGAGCCGGTTAGAAAATACTTCGAGAAGCATCCGGAAAACCTCAAGAGGTTGAAGGAGATAATGGGGACGAGCAAATGAACGGAGCCGGATATGCCGGACAGAAGAGCGCCGGGACTTCGAATTACAGGATAGAACATAGATAATTTAATTCCTATACCCCGCAGATTGCTGCGGTTGGGAGCTTCATTTGGAAGCAGAGCTCTCGGGTCAAAGACTATAAATAAAACACAATCATGGCGCTCTCCATGACAACCCTCATCATAGGGGAAAAGGCGAATGCAGCCAGAAGGATTGCACAGGTGCTTTCGGGCGGGAAGGCGAAGTCAAAGAGGGAGGGCAGGGTCACGGTTCACACATTCGAGAGAGATGGTGAGAAGTACTATGTCATGGGCCTCGCCGGCCACATAGTTTCCCTGGATTATGATAAAAAATACAACCACTGGATGAAGGTGGACCCCGA
>JAJRVK010000002.1 GCA_024277315.1 archaeon
GGATGAAGTGGAGATAATCTATGAAAAAACCGTAACTCCCTTCGGAACAAGTGGAAAGATAGATGCTCCTAAGAGATACATAGGAAAGAGGGCATATGTGATAATCCTAAGAGAGTAAAAGGGAATTTTGTCCCAATGCCTGTCGGAGAGAAAGATTTAATAAGCATAAAACACATAGTGAAATAATGGAAGAAAGGAAGGCGAAAGGCGCTATTGTGAACGGGTATTTCAAGCTCATAAAAAGAAGATGGGGAATTCAGGGTGTTACAGAGGCCATGAAGTATGCGAATATTGGAACACAGCCGAAGGACGGGGAATGGTTTTCCATGGAAAAGACCGACAGGGTTCTGGAATGGATAGCGAAGAACAAAGGCACTGACTACGTCAGAGAAGCTGGCAAATACACCGCAAAAGACCTCGGGATTTTTAGGTACCTCATAGCATCCATAGTTGGCATAGAGCGGTTTCTGAAAAAGGCCGAAGAGACCTATGAAACCATGTTTAACTTTGGAAAAATAAAAATAAAAATAGATGAAAAAACGGCTGTTGTGGAGCTTAAAGGGGTCAGAGTCACAGAATATTCCTGTATCGCATGGGAAGGTGCTCTTCTTGGGATAATGGAAGTGACGAAAAGCCACGGGGCGGTGACGCCTCTGGAACCAGGCGGCCCTGAGGACTGCAGATTCTTTATGAAATGGGATTAGGCTCCGAACTTCTCCGACAGCCCGGCAAGTTGCAGCAATATGCCGATAATGTCGCATCCCCTGACTCTGCACAGACCACCTTTCGGAGCGCTCCTCTCACCGAAGTTCCCGATATCATCTGTCCTCACTCCCGGACCTGCTATCAACAAAGGAACGGGGTCACCGCTGTGGTCCATCAGGTCACACGGTGTGGAATGGTCGGCGGTTATCGCCACTATCGTATGGTCCAGTATGTCTTTAATAGGATCCATGGCTTCGTCTATTTTCTCTATTATCGCTTTCTTTCCTTCGGGATCGCCGTCATGGCCGAACAGGTCCGGCGCCTTCATGTTTACAAGCACCATGTCCCCTCTACCCAGATATTCCATTCCTGCCGATATCTTGGCCCTGAAATCGCTTTCCGCATTACCCTTCGCGCCATCCACATTCAGTATCTCCATTCCTGCCAGCCTGCAAACACCTTTTACTATGGATACTCCGGCTATGACTCCTGCCTTTATTCCGTATTTCTCCCCGATACTTTCGAGATGCGGCACCATACCGGCACCTCTGGGAAGCACTATGTTCGCAGGAGGCAGTCCCTTTTTCCTTCTTTCTATGTTCGCAGGATGGTTTTTCAGGAGTTCGTGGGATTTTCTTACAAAAGTATTGAGTATATCGGCCGTCCTCTCGGCTCCCTTTTCCAGGGGTTTTACCTCGTTCACGCGTCCGAGCCTGTGCGGGTCCGCGTCTGTGATTCTGGGTGAGAGGCCTTCTCCTCTGAGAACGAGCACGGCCCGGTGTTCGACGGATTCCTTGAAAATCACGCTGGTCCCGTCTATCTCCATCCCATTCAATGTCTCGGCGAGTTCATGCGTACGCTCTTTTATCCTTCCCGCTCTCCTGTCAATCACGTTCATATTTTCGTCCACGGTGGAAAAATTGCATCTGAAGGCTATGTCTCCCGGTTTCAGTTCGAGATTCTCGCCCGCGGCTTCGAAGGGCCCTCTTCCCGTGTAAACCCCATAGGGGTCGTATCCGAGTAAGGAGAGATGCGCGGTATCGCTCCCCGCTCTTATCCCGGGTGCTATGGGATCCATTATCCCGTTTATGCCTTTCTCAGCCAGATAATCCATGTTCGGAGTGTTTGCGGACTCCAGGGGGGTTTTTCCACCCAGAATAGCCGAGGGGCGATCCCCCATTCCATCGAGGATCACAAGCATAACTTTCATGGTTGCACCTCCACCCGTATCGCTCAGAGATAATAAGTATTGCCCATTCATAGGCAGCATTAGCAATGGTCTTTTCCCCAATAGCCGGACCATTGAGAGTGTCGGAACGGTGTTCGAAGAAAATGCAAGGCTTTTCAAAAGATTTATAAAGAGGATGGATATTCCCCCTCCTAGTGGTATAATGGCTTCCAAGACAGGTGATGATTGGTTCGAGGCTCTTGACGCTGAACTTGAAAAGAAAACCGAGCAGATTATAAAGGATGTGACCCAGAGCGATAAAAAGAGAGAGGATATGACAAAGACGCTTCTGGGAGACATGTGGAGGATATGGCTGAGATTCAACAGGATAAATGTTCCCTTCAGAATCGAGCCTGACCCGTACAGCTTTGCCAAGTTCAAGACCTATCCAAACGACTGGGAACTCAAGAGTGTCGATGAGTTTGATTACGGCTCCCTCAATGGGATATCTCTGATAGATGTCTCTCCTACACAGAACAGGACAGGGGATGCGCTCAAGATTATCTATTACGATAAGAACGGGGAAGCATACATAAAGATAATATTCGAATTCTGTGAGGGCGAGCACTATTACAAATATGCTGGCTGGAAGAGGATTTTCGTCCAATATATCCTATATGATGCTCCTGTGAAGAAGGCGAAGATCGACGACATACATAAAATAATGGGAGATGTGATAAAGGCGTGGTACGAGTCACACCTGAGAAAGAACAGAGATATCATACTTGACCATATAAGGTCAAAATATGTAAAAGGGGAAGAATTTCCCCAGTAAACTCCCTTTTCGAGGGGCGGTCTTTTGGATGAGAAACTGAAAAAGGAATCGTTAGAGTGGATTAAAGAGATCGTTTTTGCGGCATTGATTATTACCATCATAATGGGCGCTCTCTATGCCTATACCGGCAGATGGCCTCCACTTGTGGTCGTGGAATCCGGAAGCATGCAGCACAGCGACGATACAAGCTATATCGGAGTCATAGACACCGGAGACATCGTTCTTGCTAAGGAATCGGATTTCTCGGATATAACGACGTATGCGAAGGGGAGAGGTACCGGTTACAGCACCTACGGAGACTACGGAGATGTGATAATTTACAGACCTTATGGAAAAGACACGACTCCAATAATCCACCGGGCGGTGCTTTATCTCAGATGGAACGAAAGCGGCCAATCCTTTGACGCTCCGGACTTGAAGTATCTGGAGTACGGAACAGATTACAGAACTGATAGCGGAACATGGTACGGCATACGTGAGAACATAGAAATACTGGACTATGGATATTCAAACAGGGTTCTCGGGATAAACATCCGATATCTCCTGACGAATCCCTCTTCCAGACATGACGGCTACATAACGGCCGGGGACCACAATGTGGCAAAGAATCTGGGAATAGACCAGCCCAGGATATGCGCTGAACCCGTGGAATACGAGTGGGTCGTCGGGAAGGCTGTCGGAGAGCTCCCCTGGTTCGGGATAATAAAACTGCTTTTCAGCGGGACGCTGAGCACACATCCGGCACCCGCAAACAGCTGGCAAATGCTAATTCTGTCCGTAGCCCTCATCATAGCCGTCCCGTTGATTGCCGAAAAGGCCCTGGACATGCTAAGGGAAAGGAAAGAGCGGGCCGATGGTCGCGAAGAGGAGAGAGTCAGCGAAGAGGAGGAAGATGTCCAGGAAGAGACGGATGAGGAAATCTTCTGAGCCGCTTCTTTTCACGAAAGGTATTTAATTAAGGAGTGATTTTCCCCCCTGCATGAAGTTTCGGCCCCTGCTTATAACGCTTATTCTTCTGGGAAGCCTATTTGTAATCCCCGGTCAGGCCGCATCGCCTTCTCCGAACCTAACATTTCAGCTTCCTGCCTCCGGTGACTGGATTATCGGTCCCGGAGAGAGTATAACAATCGAGGGGGAGACAATCGAATTGAAAGGGAACCTGACGGTCGAGAGGGGCGGTTCTCTGACCCTCAGAGACGGTGCGAAGCTCATCATAAATTCCAGTTATAGCGGACAGTACAGGATAATAGTCGAGGAAGGTGGGAATTTCAATGTCATAGATTCGGAGGTCACCGGTCTGGAAAAGGAATACACGGGTAAAATAGAATATAACCTGAAAAAGGGTATGAACTACATATCCATACCTTTCAAAAGAACGAACGATTCCGTGGAGAGCGTTCTTTCACCGCTTAAGGGCAGATACTATAAGGCATATATCTACGATTCTTCGGATTCGGGTGATCCCTGGAAGTTCTACAGTCCGGGCATGGACAAAAATCATAGCGATGAAATGCCTTCATATGTCTGGAAATTCAGTACTGAAAATACCCTAGAGGATACTATACCCCCGACAATAAAATTTACTCTACCAGAAAACAATACTACCTGTGAAGGAAATCAGAATGTTCTGGTAGTCTTTGATGAAAGTATGGATACATCCACAGTACCTCGGATAGAGAAGCTAAAAGGGTTTGTTATAGATAATTTTCATTTCTTGGGCTGGAGTACGACTTTTGTAGAAAACGATACTGCGATATGGGCTCACGATCCTTGGGCGAACGGCGATAACATAATTCTAAAAATTTCCGCATATAGAGATTTATCAGGAAATGCTGGAGAAAATTATACATTCTCTTTTTATGTGACAAATAGCATAGATCCAGGAGTGAATGAAACATCTCCTCGTGATGGTGAAAGTAATGTACCCATAGATTCAAATCTCTACGTTATTTTCGATAAAAGCATAAATTCTTCATCTGAACCGGAAGTACTAGTAATGGCAGGAAATGATACGTCTGGATGGAACTTTCTCGGCTGGAGCACGACGAATGTAGAAAATGACACGGCGATTTGGACACATAACCCCTGGAGAGAGAGGGACACTATCATAATACGGATTTCTAACTATACCGATACTTTTGGAAACACCGGTCCGAACCACTACATATATTTTTCGACCCGGGATGTCACACCCCCCTCAATAAAAGATACATATCCTATCGAAGGAGATTCTTTTGTACAAATCGACTCCCTTATTTACGTTATATTTAATGAAAGCATGAATACAACCGCCAAACCCCTTATATCTCAAACAGGGGGAACAGACCCGGGGAACTGGACATTTCTCGGATGGAGGAGCACTTATCTGCAGAACGATACGGTTGTGTGGTCACACGACCCTTGGTCAGGGTTCGAGAACATAACACTCACTATATACAACTATACGGACCTGTCAGGTAACCTGGGAACCGCATATTCGTGGACATTCCGAACCGGTGATGACAGAACGCCCAGAGTGAAGGAAATATATCCGGATACTTTTCAAAAGGTCCCTGTGAGCGCAGAGGTCAGGGTTGTTTTCGACAGCAGCATGAACGTAGATGTTGTACCGGAAATCACCCGCGCTGATGGCAATACCTCCGCGAACTGGAGCTTCCTTGGATGGGAAAGCACCTATGTACCCCATGACACCGCAGTATGGGCCCATGATGACTGGAGTTCCGAAACAAACATAACGCTTAGGATTTCTAATTACAGCGACCTCTCGAAAATCTCACCTTATCAGGGAATATTCGTTTATCTGTATGACAACTACTCCTTTGAACTCTCGGGTTCCGTGGAATCGAGCATTTCCAGCCAGCTATATGCGGGATGGAATTCGGTCGGATATCCGTTTCTGGACAATTCCACCGTGGAAGAGGTGTTCTCCTCCATTTCAGCATCATACGACATGATAAAAACCTATTCCGGCGAAAACGAGACATATCTCAACAGAACCGATGTGCTGGAGGCCGGAAAGGCCTACTGGATTCACGCCACGGAAGATTGTCTCTGGTTCGTATCCGCCTATTCTCTCCTTGACTTGGATAGCATATTTCCGAAGTTCGGATGGAGATACGAGAACGGTAGTTCGGGAAACATACAGAACAGCATAATATCCGGTTGTGGTTTTTCCGGTGAGAATTTCCAGGGCCTGTCCATATTTTCCGACCTCGTAAAAATGGGAAATAGTGAGATAAAGAATGGATATGCCGGCGTATATATAGAGGACTCTTCACCAATACTGTCGAACAATGACATTCACACCACACACTACGGGATCATTTCTAAAAACGCTTCTCCGATACTGTCTCAGAACAACATATATAACAATAGAGAGGGCGGAATCCTTGTACGCAGTGGTTTTCCTATAATATCCTCAAACACAGTGTCATTCAATACCGGATCCGGCATATACATATATGATTCGACATCCATACTGGATTCCAATACCCTTAACTCCAACATCGGGTCGGGGGTCTACATATCAGGTTCCAATGTATCCGTGTATTCTTCTTATATGAAATATAACAAGAAAGGCCTCTATTCCGAGTCCTCGGAGGTCCTGCTTTATGGGAGCACGATAAGCAACAACGAAATAGGCGTACATGCAGTCGAATCGGAAATTGACATCCGGGAGAATGATTTTTCCCTGAATAAATACGACATAAGCGCAGAGAACGGCACCTCCGGAAGAATCGAGAACAACTCCATGTCATCTTCCGAGAGAGCGCACATCTCCTGCAAGAATATGTCTTCGCCCAGGATATACGGAAATATACTCATATCCGGAGATTCGGGAATCTATGTGGCACGCTCCGTTCCACTTATCGAAAAGAACATAATCGGGCAGAACAGAGGTAGCGGAATACACCTTCAGGACGGTGGCGACTCCAGAATAAGGAATAATGTCATAACGAACAACGGATGGGCGGGCGTATATGTGGACGGTTCGAATCCGATAATAGAGAACAACACGCTCTCTTACAATGACTTCGGCATTGCCTCTTTCAATGCCAGCTCCCAGATAAGAAACAATACTGTGGTCAAAAATAAGTGGTACGGTCTATCTTTCGTATACTCCAAGGCCGAAGTGGAGAACACGGAATTGCTGACAAACAAGTGGTACGGTATCCTTACCAGCTATTCGACCTTCACGCTGAGGAACACGACAATAAAGAACAGCACCTATCAACTCTATCTCACACATAATTCCAGAGGAAGAGCGATAAATTCGACAATCTCGCAGGAAAAGACACATCTTGATATGAGTTCCATCCTGTATGTTGAGTATTTCCTGAACATCTATGCCCGGGATTCTCTGGGAAACTGGATAAACAATGCCAGCTACACCATAAGGAGTGCCGGCGGAGAGACTGTGGAAGAGGGTTACACCGCCTATGGAAAGGCTGAGCTAATACCTCTTAGATCATATGTCAGGACATTCGGAGGCATTACGGATGTGGACAATCCCTATGAACTTATAGTTTCCTGGGGGAGCGAGACATTCAACCGGACATTTTCCATGAATTCCACCATCCGCGAGGAATTTTCCTTTAACCCGGTGGAGTATTCCATATATGAGGACTCGGGAGAGGTCGGTCTTTTCAATATATATGATTGGCTTCCGCCCGAGGAAAACTCAACTTTCATTATCAACGGGAGCTTCTATCTTAGGGGTTCCGTGGAAGGAGGAATCTTCTATATCAATCCTGTCAAAGACTGGAGCGGGAGCGAGGAAATCACCATAGTGGAAAAGGTGGAGAACAGGACGGTAGGCGAATACCGCTTCGTTGTACATGTAATGCAGATCAATGACGCTCCGCGTTTGGAAGGTGAGAATCCCACATATTCATCCGAAAAGTACACGGTTTTCAGAATAACCTATGTGGACCCTGAAAACGACCTTCCCGAATTCATGAGGGTTGTGATAAACGGAAAGGCGCACGATATGATTCCCGAAAATCCCCGGGACCTCAACGTGGTGGACGGGAAAACCTATATCTACCGGGCAGAGCTGAATGACGGCGAATATACATATTATTTCATTTGCAGCGATGGAAAGAACATAAGCTCAACCGAAGAGATGGAGCTGACTGTGAAGAAACCGTTCTCTATGCCGATGTGGGCTATTTACCTTCTGCTTTCTCTGGGAATTCTGGTGGTTCTGTATGTTTCCATAAGAATCAGGAGATTGAAGAAGATGGCCGGAGAGGATGTGGAGTTTACGATACCGCGGTCCGAGAAGAAACCCTCCGAGATTGTCTCCCCTCTGACTGCCCGAAGGAGGGTGTGGGGAAGAAAGAGTCCCGGGCTGGACACGAAAGATACCGGCATTGATTCCGCAAGGATGGGTTCTTCTAGCATTATAGACCGAAATGCGGGTGAGGAACCGGTGGTTGAGCCAGAGGGTGGAACCACTGTGACAGATAGCGTTGAAACGGCAGGAGAGGTTACTGTCCCGGTTGCTTTGGCAGCCGGTTCGGAAGAATCAGAGAAAGAACCGGGAGAAAAAAGGACGAAATACGGGACGGCTAAGTTCATGGAGATACAGAGAAAGCACAGGAAGCTCAGGGTTCTTCTGGAAGATAAGGAAAAATATGCGAAGCTCGAACCTATGGTCGAGAACGAAGATATCTCCGGGAGCGCGGAAGAGAGCGTCGATGAGATACTCAAATCCATAAAAGGCGAGGATTGATGATAGGCTTTCTTGTCAATCCGATTGCCGGGATGGGGGGCAAGGTCGGACTGAAGGGGACGGATGGTGTTGCGGACAGAGCGCGAAAAATGGGCGGAGAACCCCTATCTCCCGATAAGGCAAGGGAATTCCTGGAAGCTCTGGAATGCAGGCTGGAATTCATTACTGTGACCGGGGACATGGGGGAGAACTATCTCAGAGAGGCTGGCTTGGAATACGGTGTTATTTATGAAGCAGAGACAGAGACTTCTGCGGAAGATACCGTAAATGCCTGTGCGTCCATGATGCGGGAAGGTGCGGATATAATAGTATTTGTCGGGGGGGATGGGACGGCTAGAGATGTGGTATCTGTTACTGACAAACACATTCCAATTCTCGGAATTCCCTCGGGAGTGAAGATGTATTCTTCCTGCTTTTCCCTTACACCGGCCGACGGCGGAAAAATACTTTGCGATTTCATCGAGGAGAGCTGTGAACTGAGGGAGGCGGAGATTCTCGATATAGACGAAGAGCTCTACAGAGATGGGATATTGGCTGTAAAACTCTATGGATATGCGCTGGTTCCACATGTGCCAGAGCTTATCCAGAGCAGTAAAATGGAGCGTTTTGAAGGAAATGAAGAGGGTGCGAAAGAAGATATAGCGGAATATCTGGCTGAAAACATGGAAGACGGTGTTCTTTACCTCATGGGCGCCGGAACGACGACCGCGAAAATCGCCGAAAAAATGGGGTGTGAAAAGACGATTCTGGGCGTTGACGCCTATCATAACGGAAAACTCGTCGGTAAAGACCTGAACGAAGAGGAGATTCTCAATCTCATCAAAAAATACAGAAAAACCAAGATAATCGTGAGTCCCATAGGCTCTCAGGGCTTCATATTCGGGAGGGGGAACCCACAGATTAGCTCTGAGATTATAAAAATGGTCGGAAAGGACAACATCATAGTTGTTGCGACCCCCCAGAAAATGGACAAAACCCCTGTTCTCCATGTTTATACCGGAGATAGCGCTCTGGACAGTGAATTTAAGGGATACATCCGGGTAATAACCGGATACGGAAGAGATCGAATTAAGAGGATAGTCTGACATCAGCAAACTTAATAAGCGCTCTACAGATGCCCGGAATAATGGACTTATTTCTCGGAGCCGTGGTTTTGGCGATATGCTTCGTGATAGGCTATGCGACCTATCGCTTCTCTCTGCTTACCTCGGACGGGGCCATCGCAGCCGGAGCCATAGGAATTATAATAGGATTCCTGAGACCGGCCTGGATAGTGCTCCTTTTCTCGTTTCTTATCGCGGGTGTGGCGGTCACGAAGTATCGATTCTCCGATAAAAAAGAGATAGGGGTTCAGGAAGGACGCAGGGGGGAGAGAGGATACAGGAACGTGCTTTCAACGGGTGCCGTACCGGCAATAATCGCCGTTCTATCCGTTGCCGCCATACCCGAAAGGCTCTCCGGTGTTATTTTTCTCGTCTCCATAGCGACCGCGGCCTCTGACACCCTTGCGAGCGAGATGGGTGTTCTATCCGAGAAAACCTTTCTCATTACGACTTTCGAAAAGGTTGTTCCGGGAACGAACGGGGGAGTCTCTGTCTACGGGACGGTGTGGGCGCTCATAGGCTCATTCGTGGCCTCGGTTTTCGGCGGAATCTTCCTCCTCGGCTTCTCTGAAACATACGCGTACGGGCCGTTCTATCTGCTGGTTCCGGGAATATTCGGGTTCATCGGATGCATTATGGACAGTCTGCTGGGTGCCACACTCGAAAACAGGGGCCTCATAGGGAAAGGTTCGGTGAATTTCATATCCGCGCTGATGGCCAGCGGTCTTTCCTATGCGGTAATTCTGCTGTTCGGACCTTTTTGAGAAATCCGTATATACCTGTAAGAAGTCCCCTCTTTATGGATGACCAGACGAGAAAAATCCTGAAAAGGATGTACAACATGAAGGTCAGCAATTTCATGGATCCGAGAGCCTGGGATATGCCCCTGCTCCAAAAAGACGAGCCTGTGACCAATGCATTTTTCATGCTCAGATCGAACAATCATGCCTGGGTGGTGGATAACGAAAAGACGATGAGACTCGTGGGAGTGATAGAGCGCGTCGATCTCCTGAGGGCCATGCTACCCCCGGATTCGCTCCCCTACACCTACGGTTCCGTAAGAATGCACGTGAAGAACATACTGCTGAAAAAGGATGCGAAGGTGGAAGACGTCATGACCTCGAAGCTCATAACGGCACGGAAAGATATGCTCCTGAAAGACGTGATGATAAAGATGAAGAAATATGACCTTGAAAGATTGCCCGTGATTAACGGCAAAGGCATATTAATAGGAGAGGTCACCCTGAAGTCACTTATAATATACTTTACCAGATTGATAAGGAAGAAAGGATAGGCGATTACATGGACCTTTATGCGTTTCTGCTGCTTTATCTCGGTCTCGCACTTCTTCTGGCCAAATTGCTCGGCTCACTATTCGAACATTTCAGGCTCCCTGCGGTGCTCGGAGAGATAATGGCCGGCGTATTTCTCGGCGCTTCATTCATAGGCATGGTCTTTCCGGGGCTTAACTGGTTCTATTCGGAAGATGAGTTCTATTTTCCCATGGAACATATAGGCCACATAGGCATACTCCTTCTTCTTTTTATATCCGGGATGGAGACCAATGTATCAACTCTGAAAAGAACGGGAAAAGTGGCCACCTTTTCGACCGTGTGCGGTGTAGTGGTGCCATTTGTTCTCGGGTATGCGGCCGGCATCCTGATGGGATACGGACAGCAGTCCAGCATGGTTCTAGGTGCTCTTCTCACGGCCACGAGTATAGGCGTTACGGCCAGGACGATGATGGACCTGGGGGTCCTATCTACCGATGTGGGAACCGCATCGCTTTCCGCCTCCGTCATGGATGACTTTCTCGGGATAATCGCGATAATCATTGCGATAGGTGCGACATCGGCGGTGGCTCTGGCAATGGTGGGGGTGAATATGCTGCTTCTCATCGTGCTCGAACTTGTCATCGGTTTCAAGGTCATAGATTACATGGTAAAAGGTATGGAAAGAGTGAAGACAGCCAAATCGATACTCGCTCTTTCGCTTGCCTTAATGCTAATATTCTCAAGCTTCGCACAGCTGACCGTCAATGCGGCAATAGAAGGCGCATTCTTTGCGGGCATAATTCTGGGTACAACGGCAGAGTCCAAGATAATAATGGACGATGTCAGAGCCATGTCATACGGCTTCTTCATACCGATGTTCTTCGTCTATGCCGGAAGCCTGATAAATCTCAATGTCTTCGCAGACATAAGGGCCATAATCCTATCCATAGTCATCGTTGTCATAGCAATAGTGGGAAAACTGCTGGGAAGGGCGGTGGGTGCCAGAATCGGCGGTTTTAACTGGAAGCAGTCGCTACAGATGGGTATTGGCTCCATCCCGAGAATGGAGGTCGCTCTCGTATCCGTGATGCTTGCAATAAAGGGCGGGGCGGTTAAGGGCGAGCTTGCCGACATATTCCTGGCAGCAACTATGATATTCGTCACGGTTACGACGCTGATTACACCGCCTCTTCTGAAGTGGTCGTTCAGAGATGAAATAGAGAACGGTAACGGGGCCGAGAACAATGTATGAGAGCGCCGTGATTGAAGTTCCTATAGGATCGATCGCCATTACGGCAAAAAACGGTGCGATAATATCTCTGAGATTCGAAAATCCGGAGAAATATGGAGATGGTGCGGGCCTTAAAACCGCAGAAAGGGAGATTCGTGAATATTTTGCAGGTAAGAGAAAAAAATTTACGCTCCCTGTTGAACCCGAAGGTACCGAATATCAGAAAAGAGTATGGAAAGCCGTGATGGCCATACCTTACGGAGAGACGAGGACATATAGATGGGTTGCGGATGTTGCAGGCGGCAGTCCGCGCTCCGCTGGAAATGCCCTGGGTGCCAACCCCATACCCATAATCATCCCCTGCCACAGGGTTCTGAGAAAGGACGGTTCGATAGGTGGCTACAGCTCCGGAACCGAGATAAAGAGGTATTTGCTGAAACTTGAACTGGAGAACAGATAAAACGAACTTAAAACCTCACCAACGGTTGCACTTGAACGAAAGTGTCTTAAAGTGATCGACATATCATGGGTTAAGGTGATGTTTATGCCGAAGAAAAAGAAGGATGAACTCGAAGAAAAACTGGTTTACAAGCCGAAGTTCATATGGAATGCCGTTGATGCGAAGAAAAGGAAGGAAATATTCGGTTTTGCCGAGGATTACAAGAGATTCATAGGTGAGGTGAAAACGGAGAGAGAATTCGTTAACAGAGCCAGAGAAATGGCGGAAAAGGCAGGATTCGTTCCGATGGAGAAGGCAAAGGGTAAGGTTGGGGAGAAGATATATGTAATAAACAGGAACAAGAGCATGGCCCTCATCGTTCTAGGGAGGAGAGACATAGCAGAGGGCTCCAATATCGTGGTCGCTCACATAGACGCTCCCAGGATAGACCTCAAACCCCATCCTCTGTATGAAGACAAGGAAACTTTCCTCGCTCTGCTGAAGACACACTACTACGGAGGAATAAAGAAGTACCAGTGGGTGAACATACCTCTGGCTCTTCACGGAATGGTTTATCTGAAAGGCGGGAAAACCGTGGACATAGTCATCGGAGAGGATGAAAAGGACCCGGTTCTCATGCTCCCGGACCTGCTACCGCATCTGGCAAGGAAGGTTCAGGGTGAGAGGAAACTCTTCCAGGGCATAGAGGGTGAAGAGATGAATCTGCTCATAGGGAGCGTGCCCCTGAAAAAGGATGAGGAAGGCGAGCAGATAAAGCTGAACATACTGAAAATACTGAACGACAGGTACGGAATCACGGAAAAGGACCTTATAGGGGCGGAGCTTGAGGTGGTTCCCGCCGAGAAACCCAGGGATGTCGGACTGGATAAGGGTCTCATAGCCGCTTACGGTCAGGATGACAGGGTATGCGGGTACACCACATTGAGAGCCATACTGGAGATTGACAGGCCGGAGAAGACCGCCATAGCGCTCCTGATGGACAAGGAAGAGATAGGCAGCGAGACAAATACAGGCTCGAAGTCATCCTTTATCGAGTACCTGTACTCTCAGCTGATATCGCTTGAGGACGGGAGTTTCACACCCCGTGACCTGTATGGGGCGATGACAAACGCCGAAGTACTGTCCGCCGATGTGGACGCCATAATGGATCCGAGTTTCAAGCAGGTTCACGAACCTCTGAATGCCGCAAAAGCTTCCCACGGAATAGTGCTCACGAAATACACGGGTGCCGGAGGAAAATACTCCAGCAACGATGCGCATGCCGAATTCGTCGGCAAGATACTGGAGCTATTCGATGAGAACGGCGTCTTCTGGCAGGCCGGAGAGCTCGGGAAGGTTGACGAGGGCGGCGGCGGCACCATAGCCAAGTTCATGGCAGAGAGGAACATGGATGTCGTGGACTGCGGTCCGGGGCTTCTTTCCATGCATTCGCCCATGGAAATAGCGAGTAAAGCGGATATATGGGCCGCCTACCGCGCATACAGGGTTTTCTTCGAGAAGAACCATTAAACTTTTAATCCCCTTTCCTATACTCTTTTATGCGGATTTCTCTCACGGGTACTCCGGGAACCGGGAAGAGCACTGTCGCCGGACTGTTAAGGGAGAGATTCAGGGTTTTTTCTGTCAGGGAGCTTGCGGAAAAACACGGATGCGGGGAGATGAGCGGAGAGGAGATGGCCATCGATACTGACTGTTTGAATGAGAAGCTTAGAGGTATTGGGGACTGCATCATCGAAGGGCATCTGTCCC
>JAJRVK010000025.1 GCA_024277315.1 archaeon
ACAGAAACCGCATCTTATGCACTTCTCCTCGTCCACTTCGACCCTGGTCTCGTATAGAAACATACAGTTTGCAGGGCAGGTGCCGACGCAGGCACCGCAGTACATGCACTTATCCCTGTTTATCTCTATCATGATATCACCGCCGAAACATCATGATCCGTAGGGAACGCTCCATATCTCATACATCTTCTCTATCTTTTCCGGATATTTGTAATCCTTCGGCACGACCTCCGCATCGGGGTAGAGGTCGAATCCCATTATGTGCCGACCGGGATTCTTTTTCTGCCATTCTTCCATGGGTATTCCGAACTTGCTCTCCACTTCCTTTCTGTATTCGGGTCCGGTGTTGTAGGAGCAGAAAGGTATTATCCTGTGGTCAGGCGTGGTATAGTGGATGACGCATCTCTTGGTCCTCTCGACATCGTAGTTATAGAGGTCCTGGAAGTGCATGGACCCTATGAACAGTGTCCGCCAGTGGAACTGACCGACGGAATCTTTCGTCCCTTTCATGAAGACTCCTTTCAGTATGGACAGAACATCGACACCTTTCGGGGCTTTTTCCTTCTCGATGTGTTTTTTAACTATCCGGTATGCACGGAGAGCGGCCCTGAACTTCCCCATCTTCTCCAGTTCTCCGCTCTGGACCAGTTCGAGCGCATCATCGAGAAGTCCGTCTGCATCAAGGAATCTCGCTATTGATATCACACGACCGTCCTTTTCCTTGAAGAGATATGCGGCTGCCCCGCAGTGCGGATGTGTGGTGAATGCAACCTTCGGCTCCTTGGCTATCTGGGAGATGAGCTCCGAAAGGATGGCGCCGGCCGGTATGGGGAAGAAGTCCTCCGGGCCTTCTATGAAGTCGGTCTGTTCCGCAAGGTCGTTTATAAGGTCTCCCGATGTGTATCTGCCCCTTATTCTCTCGTTCTGGTTTATCCTGCCTGAGAAAGACACGGGCTGGAAATTCACGGCCCTTATGACATCCAGATTTTCCAAGGCAAAATTTACGATTTTTCCCACCTCGTCGTCGTTTATTCCCCTGACTATAACTGGTACGAGGACAGTAGAAAGCGGTTTCGGCCTCGTATTTCTGCAGCGCTCTATCGCCAGGAACTTATCTTTCAGGAACATGGGTCTGTTTCTGGCCTTTATGTAGGTTTCCTCTTTGAAACCGTCAAACTGCAGGTAAACCGTATGCATGCCTGCATCTATCATCGCCTGTGCTAAGTCCGGGTCCCTTGCCATCCTTATTCCGTTGGTCGCCACCTGTATCTGTGCGAAGCCCAGTTCCTTGGCCATCCTTATGGCCTCAAGAAAATGCGGATATACGGTCGGCTCGCCGCCCGCAAACTGCACGGCAGGAGTCGGTACTGGCTTCTCTTCTCTTAAGTCAACCAGCATCTGTCTGACCGTTTCAAGGTCCGGCTCATAGACATATCCGGCTGAATTCGCATTCGCAAAGCATATCGGGCATTTGAGATTGCACCTGTTTGTCAGGTCGAGATTCGCAAGAGAGGTGTGACTGTAATGAACGGGACAGTCGTCACAGGTCGGCGGAAATCCATCGACCACCTCTGCCACCGGGTCTTCAACCCCTATGCCGTCCACAGCCCACCTTTCGAGTCTGAGATATGATCTGACATCACCGAAATACACGTCTATGAACTCTCCGTGCTCCAGGCACGTCTTTCTATACATCACCTTCCCGTTCTCCTCATATATTGTAGCGGGTATGACTTTTTTACATTCCGGGCACAGAGAAAGTGTCTCCTTCGGCAAACCCTTTGGAAGTCTGGTTTTTTGAATCACTTCCATTTTAACACCTATGGTGCAGAAAAACGGATTTTTAACTTAAAGGTTTTGTAGTCGATTGGACTACAAACTAGTCCACGCACAGTAAGGCTATAAAATCACTCAGCTTCATACCCTTCTCCCATTCCATCACATAACCTCCTCTGGCTGTCCTCCTTATCTTCGGAATCCTCTCATATAAAAGTGCAGCCCTCCCTTCGAGGCCATCAATTTCTAGTGTGAAGACCTTCCATGCATCTCCCCTGTATGACTTTAGCCTGTGGGCATAGATAGGAATCAGCCCGGCTCTTTCGCACTCCTTTCTCATCTTCTCCGCCTGCTCCTGAGCCCTTCCACCGCTGTGGCTGAATGTTATCTTCTTTCCCGACGAACTTTTTACTTCTATGGGCAGAGAGAAATCGGAACGGATTGCTACCAGGTCCACGCCGAAGGAGCCTGCGGCCCTGATGACCATGAACGGTCTTTTTTTTATGGAGAGATAGTTTTCCCTCTCCTCTTCATCGCATCCCTTAATCACCTTTTCAAGCGTCTTTTTATCGGCCTGAAGAATGCCTTTGAGCTCTCTCTCGTATATGCTGCTGGCCTTCATAGATATTCCCTGTACTCAATCCCTTTCTCCTTCAATCTGACACCTTCTTTCTCGCTGACCTTCCCCACGATTTTCGAACCTTTTATACGCTCCGCAATAACTCCTGCGCTCTCCTCCGGCGCTATTATGGCGAATCCAATGCCCATGTTGAAGGTCTGGTACATCTCCTCATCGCTTATGTCTCCCCATTCCTGAATCGCTCCGAATATGGACTGGGGTTCCATGGGGTCCGTCATCTCGTATCCGACCCCTTTTTTAAGTCTCAGGAGATTTCTCAAGCCTCCGCCCGTTATGTGTGCCATCCCGTATATCTCAGCCCCATCCTTTAAAAGAGCAACGATGTCCCGAACATAGATTCTTGTCGGCTCCAGCAGGACCTCGCCGAGTTTTTTTCCGTTGAAATCGTCCTCGTATGATACTCCCACCTCCTTCAGAACCTTTCTTATGAGCGTGTATCCGTTGGAATGCGGCCCGGAGCTCGGAAGACCGATTATCACATCGCCGGGAGATATTTTTTCGCCTGTTATCACCCTTTCTTTTTCCACATATCCGAGGGCCGTGCCTGCCAGATCATAGCCTTTTATCATATCGGGAAGCGTGGCCGTCTCCCCCCCGATTACGGATACGTTTGCCATTTCAGCCCCTATGTTCAGGCCAGTACCTATTTGCCTTGCTACCTCTTCATCGTGGCGCTCCACAGCGAAGTAATCCACGAAGGCCAGCGGCTCGGCCCCGATGCATATCAGGTCGTTCACATTCATGGCCATGCAGTCTATCCCCACGGTGTCGAACTTCCCCATCGCTTCGGCTATGAGCATCTTAGAGCCCACTCCGTCCGTTGTCATCGCAAGGTACACGTCTCCGAAGTCTATCATACCTGAGAATCCACCTGGAAGGTTCACGGGAGCGCCGTGACCCTCCCTTCTGAATTTAAGCTGTGAGGCCAGACCGTCTATGCTCCTTCCCTCTTCGGAGAAATCGACACCTGATTCCGCATACGTCCTGGGCATGAGGGAAGATGCGCTCCATATATAAAGAACTGTTCTTTTGTCAGTAATTTTTGTGTAGTCCTTAAACTATTTCCCACTATTTGAGATTTCCTTTTCATTTCACCACCTGAACAGCCTTCCTGCAATTCCTAACTTGCATTCTTCCGGAAGTTTTCTCCGGAATGCCTCTTCAGGAGTCTCGA
>JAJRVK010000026.1 GCA_024277315.1 archaeon
CTACTGGGATTTCATAAACGAATACAGGAGAAACACTTCACCTGCGATGATGGAGGGATTGACAGATTGTTTATGGACATGGCACGATTTTTTGATGCATCATTTTGCGGTATAAATTGGGACGATACCGAAAATTCTTGGATGGGCATGAAGAGATATGCACGACGATTTTCAATCTCGGGGAAATCTCTTCGGTCTTGTCGAGGAAATACAGATGGAAGTCCGAAGAAATCGGAACTGCCATAGAGGCCATCGAAAAGAAACTCAGCGTTTTGATAACCACTGAGTATGATGTTCTGGATGCTTATCAGCTTTCTTTAAAGTTGTTTCTCACACCCATTGATGCGGTGCTATTGAGTGCCTCCAAAAACAACGAACTCACCCTTATCACATTCGATTCATGGCTGTTGAGCTATGACAGCAAGGGTTTCAGTGTAAAATCCCCGTAATCTTCATCCATGCTTGAATCCGGACCTATATCACCAAGACCGCTCCCCAATCTCAATAATCCTCCCCACCACAAAGTCCCTCTCCATCGTGCTCAGAAAGTATCCGAGCCTCGGGCCTTTTTCCCGGCCTATGAATGCTCTGTAGAGCGCTCTGAACGCCTTTTTCACTGGCAGGTTCGCCTTCTCTGCGCTCTCCCTTATAGCGTTGTGTATCTCCTCACCCTTCCATTCGCAATCCGAGAGCTTTTCCGCCAGTATTTCTGCGAACTTCTTCTCATCTCCGGCGTATTCTCCGGTTATTTCGGGAGTTATCGAGAACTTCACCGAGTCGGGGGCGAATCTCTCCAGCCATTTCCTGACCCTTTCGACCCTGTCTTTCAGATATTCCGTGTCCTCGGGGCCCAAATCGTCTATTTCTCCCGTTCTTCTCAGGATTGTAAGGACCGAATCGAAATCGCTGGCTATTTGAACAACATTCACCAGATGTCTGTAAGGCACCTGAACCGGCATCTTATCCCTTATCCCCCGGGTCTGGGAGAGTTCATACGCCCTTCTCCAGTCCTCCTCCTTGTCCTCAAGCTCAGCCTTCTCCAGCCCGTAATATATCCTCTCGAAGCGGTCATACTCGTCCACAAGGTTCAGCAGACCAAGGGCAGGGTCGAATTCGAGGTGTTTTGTCGGATTGTATCTTGCGATATAGAATATCACGACCTCCGGGGGAATGACATCCAGTATCTCGGAGGCCGCTATGGCGACACCCTTTGAGGATGACATCGCTCCCTTTCCTTTCAGCTCTATCCATTCATACGGCACGGGATGCGGCGGCTCCATGTCGTAAACCTCTCTGGCTATGCCGGAACCCGTATCATATGAGCCTCCCGCTGCCGCATGGTCCTTTCCGAAGGGCTCGCACGTTACTCCATAAGCATACCATTTCGCGGGCCATTCCACCCTCCAGACAAGCTTCCCTTCGCCCTTCCTTATGTCCGCTCTGCCTTCATGCCCGCATTCGCAGCGGTAATCGACGAAAGGATACTCATAGGAGATTATATCCGTTCTCAGGCTTCCGCATTTCCCGCAGTGTGCGTTATATGGCCACCAGTCATCCGGCAGCTCCCTTTTCGAGATTCCTTCCAGTATCTGCTTTATCTTTTCACGGTTGTCGAGCGCTATCTTCACGGCTTCTGCAAAGGTCCCTTTACGATACTCCTCGTGGCTCAGAAGTACATCGGGTTTTATTCCCAGCCTGTCAAGGGAACTCAGAAAAGGCTCGAGAAAATGCTCTGCATATGATTCATGCCTTCCGCAAGGACACGGGATATCGCTAAGAGGCTTTCCTATATGTCTCTCATACTCCTCGGTGAGAAATGGATATATCTTCCTCAGCGGGTCTATCGTATCCCCGCTGTATATCAGTCTGGCATCCGCTCCCTTGTCCTTTAAAGCACGGTAAATCAGATAACCCGTGATGATTTCCCTCATATTACCCACATGTATCGGGCCCGAGGGAGTTATTCCAGTGGAGACCACCGGTTTCTGGGAGCGCTTCAGGACACGCTCGGCCTCAACGTCCGCCCAGTGCATCCGTTTTCCTCATATCAGGGTTCTCGCTCTGATGAGAGCTCTCAGAGGTACGCCGTCTATCTCGTCGTTTGCGGTCTTGTTCGCAAGCACCATGGCAAGAACCGGCACCGCACCCTTTTCCTCCAGGTCCGCTATTGCCCTCCTCATGGTGGTTCCGGAACTCAGCACATCATCGACGATGACGACCTTCTTCCCCTCGACATCCGCATAGTTCGAGCTGAAAGCGCCGCTTCCTTCCCTGTCGGGATGTGGTCTGTATATGGCCAGTTCTATTTCCAGTTCCTCGGAGATTATGGTGGCAAGTGGTATTCCGTTTATTGCTATGCCGACGACAGTATTCACATCCGTGTTTTGTTTCTCTATCTCCTCGAGGATTATGGAGCTCATGAGTTCTCCCAGATAGCCTATCCTCTCGCCGTAGACACCTATTGACCTCCAGCCTATCTTCACATCCGCGGGAGGATGCTCTCCTGTCGGACCGTGGGTTAGAAGCCAGTTTATGGTTTCGGTTGAGAGATGAAGCTCATTTCCTATCTCTGCCTCGCTCATCCCCCTTTCCTTGAGTTCCTTTGCCTTTTTTATAAGTGAGTTTATGCTCTTCATATGACCACAAGGGGGGATTTCGGTATCGGTTATTAATCTTGTGGTCGTAACAGATCCGGAAGGAGATTATTTATAGTCCATAAAAGAAGGAGAAGCATGGACCTCTCGGAGGCGGCCGTCGAAGGGGCATTCACATTCACCCTCGCATTTTTCTCAGTTCGCCTCATCAACAGGAAATCCAGCATATCTGAAATCCTGGCTCTGTCCGCTTTTCCGGTAGCGATAGATTTGGATCATCTGCTGCCCACTTATTCCGCCGGAATCAAAGCCTTCCACAGCGTGGTGTTCATATCCCTCGTGAGCCTCGGCATGCTCGCATACGGCTATCTGAAAAAGAGCGAGAGAATGGAGAAGATTGGTATATCGGTGTATGTGGCCGCGTTCCTTGCGATATCCATCGACCTTCTGGAAGGGGGAAGAATAAACTTCCTGTATCCACTGAGCGGCAAGAGCTACGTTCTTTCCGGCCAGACTGCGAACTACCCCTCCATTTTACTGATAGGGCTGATGTGCCTTGCACTTCTGACCGCTTACTTCCTGAGCTTCTTTCTGGGAAAGGACAAAGGCACGGTTTTAAGGGCAGACCCACAAACCGGACATACTTCATGATGTTCTCCGAATCTCCTTCCGCAACCGGTGCATCGGTAGGTCCATTTCCAGATTTCCTTTATCCCGCCCTCGCGGAGCGCTCTGCATTCTATTCCCAGTACTCTGGCAACATTCTGCACGGAATAATCATCCGAGAGCAGCACGGCATTTTTTCCACCGCCATGGCAATGACCGAGATATCCGTCTCCGAGAGCTTTCCACTATCGCCGGTTTTTTCGGCTGTTTCTCTCACCTTTTCCAGACTCTTTTTTTCGGGAGAGAGTATCCTGAGAATACCGGAATCTGTGAAATAGCTCAGTTTTCTGGCAGGAAAGCCCTTTTCAACCTCCTTTTCAACCTCGGGCGTGATTATAACCTCTCCGTCTATCGAAGACGGGTCCATCCCGTAAAGAAAGAACGAGGTATCGAGGACGAATATCACAGAAATTCCTCCATATATTCCCTTGCAATCTTTATGGCCCTTTCCCTGCTGAAAGGATAGGTCTCGATCTTCATCTCAACCGCAATCACGTCCCCTCCGCGGGATATCTCGATCTCTCCCAGATATGCCTTTTGTTTGTCGAGTCTGAAGTGCAGGATTCCTTCCTCATCCACCCTATCATCGAGATTTTCGAGGATTTTTTCCATGCCTCTTTTCCCGATTTTTGACATGATCCCATCGATCTCCGATTTTTTCTTCATTCTTGCTTCAAGTATCTCTATCCTGTCGCCGTATGCTCCCTCAGCAATGTTGGACCTGATATCGCCGCAACTTCCGGCGTTTTTCATAGCCTTTATGACCTTCTCCCTGTCTTCCGTGGCATACACGAATGCTCTGAACCTTATCCAGTGGAACATTCATCTCCTCCTGGAAAGATATCTGAGCATGCAGGCGCTCTCCACCTCGGTTATCCTTGAAAACGCATCCTCCAGATTCGTCGCAGCTGCAAAGGTCCCGTGCCCCTTCACCACAACGACACCGTATTTTCTGATGATTTCAGGGATTTTTTCCGCAACTTCGTCAGAAGATATTGCCTCCTTCACATCAAGGACCGGTATGCTTTCGAAATAATATCTGCCCTCGGCATCCACCGGCACCATATCCCCACCTTCCATGGATTCGATTATCGCATAGGGTGTGTGAGTGTGTATGACCGCAGTGAAATCTGTGTTCAGATATATTGCTCTGTGCACTTTGTATTCCACCGATGCTCCTTCCGGGGTTTTCTCACGGATATCCGCCTCGATTATGTCACCCTCTTTCAGATAGCCCATCATTGCCCCGGAGCGCTTTATGTAAACCGTATCGCCGACTCTCACGCTGATATTTCCGCTCCTGGCCGACAGTATGAGCCCGCGGGATTCCAGCATCCTTCCGATACGCTCCATTTTCCCGAATATCTCCGGAGGAATCATGGTATTGGATTCCGGGAGAGGTAAATAAGGGTTTGGATACATTTACACGCAAAATCTATAATACCTCCATTAAATACACCCGTATGATGGAACTGCTGGTCGAACTGGCAGATGCTGCGGAAAAGGCCGTGAAGGCTTCGAAAAGGGAAATGTGGGACAAAGATGAGGGGATTGGGGCCGATGGGACAAGGACTTCGGGCATAGATAAAATAGCGGAAACTGCGGTACTGCAATATCTCGAGGGGAAGGGGAATCCGATGAACGTGCTCAGCGAGGAGTGCGGATTTCTCGATTTCGGAAGGGAAAAAACCCTGATAATCGACCCCATAGACGGCACATACAATGCGCTAAGAGACATTCCGATATATTCGATATCCCTTGCGATAGCGGAGAATTCCATGGCCGACACTTCCCTGGCACTGATAAGAAATCTCTCCACGGGTGAC
>JAJRVK010000027.1 GCA_024277315.1 archaeon
GCTCTTACGAAAACTTTTTTACTCCTTAACCATTCCACCAATTGCTCTATCATAGTGATTTCGACTCGAAATTCTTTCGAGTCTTATGTTCTCCTATCGTCGAACATCCCGTCCTGGCATTTTTCGCCATCTCCAGGGGGGTTTTAATGGTTAAGGTTCATCTTAACCAGAGCTCTTCAGTGATTGAAGAGCGAATCTTATAAATGTTACGTTGGCAGTCTCTGTCAGTAATTTTCGAAAAATACTTAAAAGATGTGACCATTATATCTCTGTGCCCACCGATATAAGAGAGGCCGGAATGGAGTTCATCTCCGAATTGGATGAAAAGATATTCGGAAAAAACACGCTCAGCACCAGACTTTTCAAATATTTTCTTGCAATGGCCTTTCTGATGTTAATACTGCCGGTACTTCTAGATATTATTTTCGAGATACTGGGCATAAAGAAGGTATTTTACTATATCTCACTCCCATCTCTGGTCCTGATAATATTGCTGGTCTTCGTGGTTTACAGTATAAAAGTGATTCTCAGACCGATAAAAGAACTTCTCGATGATGTTAGGAAACTTCAGGAAGGGAAACTGGATGTCGATCTGAATATAAGCGGGTATTTGGAGATAGAGTCTCTGGCAAAATCCGTAGACCGTATGAGGAACAGCCTTTTCATAGCAAGGTCGTTTCTAGGAGAAAGAGACGATACGAAGGACAGCATATGGAAGGAAGAAGTATCACACGCGGGGCTGTACCTGATCTTTCTGGCTCCTTTCCTGATATACGGGATTACCCTTACGATGATAGGGGCCGTTCTGTATTCGGAGATGCTTGTGAATGCGATGGCGGGAATCGTTCCGATGTGGGGTCTGTTGAGGGCCGTTCTGGTGCTTGCCTACGGTGTAATAATGGCTTTCAGTTTTGGTTACATACTTTCCAAGGCCATAGGCATACCCATGAGAAAGCTTGCAAAGGCTGCAGAGGATGCCAGTCGCGGAAATATGGGTGCGGATTTCGCAGTAAAGAGAAATCTCGGCCATATACACGAGCTATCTGTGAGACTCAACGACCTTAAAGAGGCCATAAAGAGGGCCATGGAAGAGATGGAAAGCGAGGTGGGGGAGTGAGCGATAGAATAGATATCCTGGAAAAGGAGCTCGTGGACCTGGCTGGACCCCTTGCGGTTTTCGTGATAAAGAAGCAGATAAAGGACATGGGGCTGAGAAGGGAGAACTTTCCCGAGGAGAGGATGGGGGAACTCATAGAGCGCTCCGTGAAAAACGCCATATTCGACCCTAAAAAGCAGAAAAATGTTGAAAGAAACCTTAAAAAGATGCTTTTGAGATGATTTGCTAAATAGCATAAATTATTAATACCGATACTGAAATTATGTTCCATGGAATATGAGGAAAAGGAGAGCCCGAACATACGAAAATCCTTTCTTCTATTGGAATTCTTCTGGTTGCTCTTCTCTTTATCTGGATTTCTGGAGATTCAACGGATGAACGAGGTCTTTATGGAAAAAGGTGAGCCGTTTCCATTTCTACATATTGTCTCTCCACTGTTCTTCATCCTCTCTATAACATCCATTATCCTCATAATCTATGCCACATTTCTCAAAAAAGATTCCGAAAAACTTGATTTAAAGGAAAAAATGAGGAATGAGAGGTACAGGTATCACATAATACTCCTCGCCATCCTCCTAGTCCTAACCCCGATTTCCGTACTTTACGGGTTCCAAAGAACATACGAGGCGTTCCTGTCTGATACCATCCTCATGCTCTTTTCATCAATTTTTCTCCCTGTAATCGTCTTCATTCTGGCCATACTCTCAGCAGGAAGAAACATGGTAAAAACTGCTAAAAAACACACCATCAGCGTATTCTTTCTTTTCGTTGTAATAGCCATAGCTTTTGTGGATTTGCACATGATAGGGCCCATATTTCAGCCAGATGTGGAATTTTACAGAGATTCATGGGGATCAATACCGGATTTCGATGATATGGGCAATAACACCGCCATGGCCAGTCTTGGAGTAGTAAATTATGGAATACTGCCTGCCAAGGAGATACAGATTGCGGAAAGTGGGCGTGTGGTGTACAACATCTCTGTTCTAGAAGGAGGTAAGGTCCTGAAATTCAATCTACCTATAGAATGCAACTACAGCTGTAGCCATTACGATCAGAACGAATCGGATATCTACGGACCATCCTGCTGTGAAACCAATCTTAGCCTGATATATGAAGGCAGGACAGTAGACAGGATAACGACCATATATTCGGATAGAAATACATGCACAGATGTACTTTTGATACTATCCGCCCCTCTTGCGCTCCTCATAAGAAAAAGAAAGCATTAGATTCCCAGATCATTCCCCAGAATTTCGATTATCTTTGCCTCGGTTCCCTCGATTCCCCTGGAAGAGTCTATTATCCTTACCTCTGCCATATCCTTCATTGAAAGAAATATCTCTCTGACCTTTCTGAGATACTCGAGCTCCTCGAAATAGTCTCTGTTCCTCCTCCTGTGTATCCTCTTAATCCCTTCCTCTGGCTCTATGTCAAGTATGAAGGCCATATCTGGCCTGGGAGCGAAGGAGTTCATATCCATTATCATCCCCATGTCCAGGCCGAGAGCGCCCTGATACGCCACCGTGCTGTAATAGTATCTGTCCATAACCACGATTTTTCCCGATTTCAGCGCAGGGATTATTCTGTGCTCCACATCCCATCTCCTGTCTTCCACGAATAGTCTCAGCTCCTCCATCGGTTCCGGTCTTTTTCCTGATTCCAGAGCCTCTTTCAGCCTCTTTCCAGCAGGGCTCTCCACCGTCGGCTCTTTCAGGAGCTCAACATCGTATCCGGAGGAGCAGAGACGGGTCGAGGTGATGCGGGCATGCGTGCTCTTGCCGCATCCATCTATGCCGTCGAAAACAATCATCAAAGTATCGCCACCATGGCAACCATCTCCAGGGCCATCTCTCTTCCGCCTATAAGCGGGTTCTCGATGCCCAAGTATCTAGTTTTCTCCTCAGAGCATTCCAGAATTGAATCTTCCCGTGTCAGTCCGAGGCATTCTATGACCTCGTTAACAGGGAGTTCCGAGAGTATCACGACACCTTCCCCGTCCCTCACGCCTCCTTTCTCTATAGCCTTCGACAGCTGCCTCTCACCTGTCAGATAGCGGAAGAATTCGGTGGAAAAAACCTTTCCCGCAGCAAAACCACCTGAAAATGCCTTTTCGGTGTGAATGTATGCCGAGATAAGATGAGCCTTTCAGCAAACAGCCAGAGGATTGATAGGTATGACCTCTCTGCCTGTCCCGGCCCTTATCTCCTCGACTTTATTCAGGATTTCATCGGCCATGACCGCTCCTTTCGCGCCCGCGAACTCAAAGCCTGGTCTTCCTCTTTCTCTCATCGATGGCCCTCTCTTTGTCTTTCAGGACCTGCCTCTCGAGGTCTTCAAGGGCTTCGAGGAGCGCTCTGAAAATGTTCCATTCGGTGAACGCCGCATAATATGTTTTCTTTTCCGTGTTCATCCTGAGCCTTATTGTATAATTGGTTCCATCGTGGTCATGATGATGGACTATGTGGACGTTGAGCATTCTGGGGCGGCTCATCTCCGCAATTCTCTTCACATACTTTTCTATCATCTCGTAAAGCTCGTCGTATATCTCCCTCAGGTCGTCGGCTCCGGATATCTGTATATAAACACCCTCTCGCGGTGCAAGATTCGCTCCCGTCTCTATTATATCTATCTGATGGACTATGCCTATGGGCTTCTTCCCCTCGGTTATTATTATCCCACCTATCTTATGTTCTATCATCAGATCGGCTATCTCGCCGAGCGTCGTCCCCGGACCGACGAAGATGGGATTCCTGTGCATTATGCTTTTCACCGGAATGACCACCCTCTCCTTCCTTCCGGCGTGGTCTCCGAAACTGGCTCTCTCCTTGTCCCTGAGCAGAAGCGTGGCTATATCCTTCAGTCCGACGACACCTATAAGTTCTCCTCTTTCGTTCACGACCGGAACGGCCCTTATGTCATATCTGTTCATTATGTCCTTAACCTTCATAACATCGCTTTCTTCCGTCACAACCACAGGTTTCTCGCTCATAACCTCTCTGGCTTTCATAGGCGCTATTTCTTCCACCTGCGGAACAACCCTCATGACGGACCTTCTGGTAACCACACCCACCAGTTTCTTCTTCTCTTCCACGGGAACTACTCTGAGACCCGATGAAAGAAGTATTTCACACGCCTCTATGAAGTTGTTCTCCGGAGAAAGGACGGGCGGAGTCATCATGAGGTGCTCGACCTTGGCATAGAGAGGTACGTTTCTTCTCTTTATCAGCATGTCGTAACTTATGATTCCGACAGGGCTCTTCCCGTCCACGACAACGGCTTCCTGGAAATCCTTGTTCCTGAGTTTTCCTATGAAAGAGGATAGAGTATCCCCTATTCTGACCTTTTCGTACTCCTTGTCCATGAATTCTCTGACCTTCAATATATCAGCAGATACCATTTTATCACCGCTTTTTTGGGCTTAATCGATTACCTTTATTAATTTTTGCCATGGGAATCACGCATAGAACCTTTTCTCATATATCCTGCCAGTATGGAGTTCGGCTATGGCCACCACACCTGGGTCTGGTTTGAAGTTGTTCATTTTCTGGTATTTGGTCTGGGACTGCCAGGTGGATGCATTGATGATTCTGATTCCTCTGTAATTCGATTTCACGAAGGAGTGGACATGCCCGGTCACGAATATGTCAGGGACCTCATCTATGACCATGTAATCCTCCTTTTCCGGCGCAAGCGGTGTCTTTCCTCCGTATATCGGCGCAAGAATTCTGGATTTCAGCATTCTTATCAGAGCCATGCTCGGGTCCTCGTAACTGACTCCGGGAAGGACATTTATGAAATCGTTTATGCTGGTGCCATGATAGGCCAGTATCTTAACACCATGTATCTCTATGAGGCTGGGACTTCCGGCGAACAGAATATCCCCTCCGAACAGCTTTTTTATATCATCATCGAAGGCGGGCTGGGGTTCGGCCGGTCTCACGAAGTCGTGATTCCCGGGAATCATTATGACGGTCATTCTCTCCGGTATTTCCTCGACCATTTTCGCCAGAGCGGCATATTGCTCGTATATATCCGATATTTCGAGCTCCTCCTCCTGATCGGGATATATGCCTATGCCGTCCACAACGTCTCCAGCTATTATAATGTATGCTATGTCCCTGGCTTCCGGGCTTTCGAGCCACTTTATGAATGAATTCCATGCATCTTTCAGGAACGTCTCACTTCCAACATGGAGGTCCGAGATAAAGGCGACGCTGACTTTTTCATCGGAAAGCCTCATCTTATGCGGAGGAACATCCGGCCAGACGATTCTCTTTCCGAACATCCTCGGCGCCTTCCCTCTTTCGGAGATGGGGATTCTTCCGAATACACCGACGACTTCGTCAAGCAGCGGTCTTTCTTTGAGATTCTCTCTGGAAAAGAACACCTCAATGCTTCCGCTGGGGTCTTCCAAGGATATCATAAACCCCTTCCCGGTCTCTTTAACATCTCTGACCATTCCTATGACGGAGATTTCCTCACCTTTTTTCTTGGCGGCCTCTCCTATTCTCCTTACATACTTGAGATGCGGTTTGCTTCTCAAAACTCTGTGCAGACGGGAATATCTGTCTCTGAATGTGGAAAGAAAGCTCTCCACTTTCGCCGTGGATCTCGATTTCCCGGTGACATCCCTTATTATCCTTATTCCGCCCGGTAAGACATCTATTTTAACCGGAATTTCCGGGACTTTTATGAATCTGTCCTCTCCCGGCGGATCCGGGAGCGGTGCCTCTGCCGCTCCTCCCTCGATCATCGGCCTTATCATATCTATCCCGAGAATACGCGGAATCTTGTCCATGGAAGAAAGAGCGCTCCTCAGTTTGCCGACATCTCCCACGTCTTTTTCGACATAATCAAGGGCTTCGGGAGTTATAAGCACCCCTTTCTCACTCAAAAACTCTATGAGTGCATCCTTCATCACAGCCCTATTCGGGAGAGCATTTAAAAGCTTTGTTATTCTTCATATGGCCATCTGCTATCCGGATTTCCTCTCAAATGAATCTCTTCTCACGATCTGCACGTCTCTGAATCCTGCCTTGGATGCTCTGTGGGCCCTTGAATAATGGACCTCGACCTCAGCATAGCCGTTGCCCAAATCTATCCTTCCGACTTCCTCGTCCTGTATGCCCTGCTTTTCCATCTTTTTCAGTATTTCAAGCCTGGAAACCCTCTCTTTCAGGGAGAACCTGAGAGTCACCATTCCGAAGACATCGGCGTATTCCCTGTAATCTATCCTCTCCCTTATTCTGCCCTTTTTCTCTATCCTCATTTCCGGAATCTTTTTCTCTATGTATTCCTCTATTTTCCTGAGCACCGGGATTTCCTCTCTTGTGACGAAGGTTATCGCTTTCCCGTCCTTCCCGAGCCTCCCCGTCCTCCCTATCCTGTGGACATAGTCCTTCTGGAACAGAGGAGCATCGTAGTTTATCACATGGGTTATTCCTTCCACGTCTATTCCTCTGGAAGCAACATCCGTGGCTATCAGTATCTTTATCTTACCTTCCTTGTATTCGTTCATGGTCCTGGTCCTGGCAGCCTGTGTCATGTCTCCGTGCAGAGCGAAAGCCTTGTAGCCGGACTTTCTCAGGTTGTCGGCGACTCTCTGAGCTCCTATTTTTGTCCTTGTGAATATAAGATATTTGCCGGGTTCGTTCTCGAGCAGTGCGGATAACTTTGCAAGCTTGTTCATCTCACCCACACGGACATAGAACTGCGATATGCCCTTGGCAGATATGCTATCCTCGGAGAGTTTCAGTCTTATCGGTCTTCTCATATATCTCTCGGCAAGCCTGACGATATCATCGGGCATCGTCGCCGAATACAGCATTATCTGCTTTTTATCGGGGGTTCTGGACATTATCCATTTTATATCGTCCAGGAATCCCATGTCAAGCATCCTGTCAGCCTCGTCAAGGACGAAGAATTTGATGCCGTCAAGGTTGAGAGCACCTCTCTTCATCAGGTCTATGACCCTGCCCGGTGTCCCGACCACTATGGATGACTTTCTTATCTTTTTTATCTGGTTATCTATGCTTGTGCCACCGTAGACGGCCACCGTACTTATTCCGTGGAACCTCCCGATGTCCCTCGCCTCGGTCTCAACCTGCTGTGCGAGCTCCCTTACCGGAACAAGTACTATTGCTTCGATACCGGAGCCCCCCTCGATCCTTTCGAATATGGGGATCAAAAAAGATAATGTTTTTCCCGAGCCCGTTCTGGCCTGAACGACCATGTCATTACCTTCAATAGCCGGAATTATTGCCTCTTTCTGCACTTCCGTTGGTTTATAAAAACCTTTTTTCTTCAAAGAGGATAATGTTCTCTCATCAAGAGGCATATCCTCGAATCTTTCCATTCTGTCCATTTTTTCACCTTTTCTGTGTTTCAACGTAATTCAAAGAAGCCTGTATTTTTCGACTTCTCCCGAGCGTCCATTGGCATCCACAGTATATAAACCTTCGTGCAGACCATACGAAATTCATTAATAATGACACTTAATACAGACCGTGGCGAAAACAAACGATCCTTACAGGAACCTCGCGTATGCCGTTCTCCTGTCCTCCTTTGTAATTGCGGTACTGAACGTGGTCCTCGTATTCGATTTCGCCAGAGGGCATGAAGTGGAAGCGCTCAGATACGCACTCTATGCGGTGATGGCCTCTTTTCCGATAGTGGTGGTGGGGAGCGCCCTTACAAAGCTGATTTCGCAGAAAAAAGGTAAAAAATACTTTCTGATGCCGAGAAAGGAGGGAGACAGAAGGGTCCTGAAGATAAGGCCGAATGAGTTCATAATAGCAGATACGGAGCCGCATCCCCTTTATTTCCTGAAACTGGCAACGTCCTTGGGATTCACCACCATCCTATTCCTCATGCTTTCGCTTTCCTACCAGCCCTCACCCACTCTTGAAAACAGTTTCTGGTGGTGGAGACTTCTCACCCTTTCCGGCATCCTGCTCCTGCTATCCTACATGCTTAGCGTCGACATGCTGCCGCACCATTCTCATGTGACCTCCTTCGCCCACGCATGGTCTTTGATATACGCTTTCTGGTGGGGAATCACTGCGGCAGCCGTAATGAAGGTGCAGGTGGAGATGGCATATCCAAGAGCATTCTGGGAGCAGTTTCTGGGACTCCCGTCCATAGCCATGATAATGTTTGCCGTGATACTCTTCCTTTTCAGCGGAATGTTGTGGCGCATCGATTCCTACATCTCCAAAAAGGAGCCGGGCCCCATAGGCACGATCTCAATAACCCTCCTGGCCGCGGGCATAGCCGCCCTGTTCCCACCTCTGTGGTTTCTGTTCTCGGAAAATGTTCGGAATACCTTCTTCATGGGCACGATATTCCTGACCATGATATTCTGGATTCTCATATCTCTTTTCCTGTATTACAAGGGAGGTATGAAGGTCATATTCACGAACAGACGGATAATCACCATAAAGGATTTCCTGGGGAGGGAGGTTCAGGAACACCCCTATGACTCCATAATCTCCGTTGAGATACTTCAGGGAATGCTCGGAGAGAGGTTCAACTACGGGGATCTGAAGTTCGTTGTCAGGAGGGACA
>JAJRVK010000028.1 GCA_024277315.1 archaeon
GCCCTCTTTTCACCAGAGCTTTGGCCAGTTCCAGCGCGCTCCTCTCGGCGCCGCCTACGGAAGGATGAAAATAATCCGAGGTGAAACCTATTCGCATGCCCTCTCCACCTCTTCCCTCATCTCACGGATGAATCGCTCCTCACTGAACATCCGCGCTCTCTTAACGCAGTCCTCACCGAATTTTTCAGGGTTCTTGGATATCTCTTCGACCGCCCTTATTATCTCTTTCACATCGGGCACCACAAGATAGCCGGTTTTCCCGTGCACCACACTCTCGAGGAATCCGCCCTCTTTCACAGCAACAACCGGTTTTCCGGCCGCCATTGCCTCCACGGGCGTCATACCGAAGTCCTCGTCCCTTGCCGTGGCTATGAACCCTCTGCAGCTTCCGTAGAGCTCCAGAAGCTCTTTTTCGCCGAGTTCCCCGAGGAATTTCACGTTCCGGGGAGCGCTCTTCCTTATTATTTTCGCATATCTCGCGGAATGGTCTCCTTTGCCGACACCGCCGACTATTACGAGCTTTTCCTCGGGCATCCTTCTGAATGCCTCAATCTGCAGTTCTATCCTCTTCTCCGGGTAAAGCCGGTTCACGGACAGCCAGAAATCACCGTATTCGATATTCCTGTACCTTTTCGTGGGTATCGGCGGATATATCACCCTGGCATCCCTTCCGTAGTACCTCTTTATGCGTCCCAGAGTATTCCTGGAGTTCGTGACTATGCGCTCTATCCTCCCGATCGAGCGATATTCCTTCTTCTTATAGGTTCTCACCCACATTTTGTAGGGAATCTTTCCGTACCAGGGCAGGGCTTTCAGCATGTTCCCGTACTGGTCATGGAAGGCTCTGGTCGGTGTGTGGCAGTACCAGATGTTCGGATGGTGGTGCTTCGATGCGTAATGCGCCCAGTTTCCGCTGAATACGAAGACATCGTAGTCCTCCGAAAAATCCGATTTCAGGAACTTCTTTGCGGCGGAAATCTGCTTCAGAGGGGGTCTATTCGGGTTACTTCCGATGGAGATAAATCTCACATTCTTTCCGAGGTTTTCCACGACGCTTTTCTCGATGTCCGTTGTTATTATGTCTGCTCCCAGCCCTTTCGCCATGGTATAAACGAGCCTCTCACCGCCCCCTGTAACGGAGAAATAATCGTGAAATACGGCTATTTTCATGGAATGCACCTTTCGGGATTAGTTCATGGGGAGCGCGTATAAATAAATTTTCACCCCGCCCACTTTCTGTCCATCATCTTTCCCGAGTATTCGAGCGAGAGGTAAAGAACGAATGCGCTCCAGTCCAGAATGAAAATCGTGAGGAGAAGCCCGGAAAATCCGAAGCTCAGGAGCCTGTAGAGCGCATACGCACCGATGGAAAGCACTATGAAAAGCAGTATCGAAACGCTGTAAAGCAGGAGGACATCCGATTTCTTTCCTGCATATCTTATCCCGAAGGGGAGGGACACGGTTGTGGATATGAAAAAGGAGAGTATGACCATCATGATGCCGGGAAATATGTACTTCGTGTCAGTGAAAACAGAGAAATGGAAGGGGAATGCCAGAGCTGTCAGGAGCGCGAGAGATGTGGCCATGAGTTTTCCTGAGACCACGGACCTGCCGGAAATCGGCAGATTTTTCAGCATCCAGAGCGTGTCTTCCTCGGCCAGAAAGAGATTGAGTGTGGAGAAAACGAAAAGATAGGATGACAGGATGAATGTCCCGAGGAACAGAAAGATATGGGGCAGGGCAGGGGTTATGTAGGGCCTTATGTGGGGCGGAAATATCCCGATGTCCATGTGTGTCGCGAGATAGCCGCTGCCCAGGCCGACCGAGACCGCCGTGACAAGAAAGCTCAATATCAGCCTGTCCCTCCAGAGAAGGGTTATCTCCTTCCAACACATTGCTTCAATCGGGTTCCTCGTATGCTTCGTATTGCTGGCCGAACTTCTCCTCTCCTTTCTGATAGCATAACCGAAGGAGTGATAGGAAAGCTTCAGCGCCCACAGGAGGTACGGAAACGATAGCAGAAGAATGGCGAGAATGTGTTCCGGTCCGTGAAAGTACCAGAGAGCGGATATCATCAGCACCGGGATTATCATGAGACTCCTTTTGGCGCTGAAGTAGTGTATCGCAAGGATTGTTCCCAGAATTATCGCCAGTATCACACCCATTGTGAATTTGAGATACATATCCGCATAACCCACATCCACACCGTAAACTGAGAGCATCAGCACATAGGAGGAAGAGAAGAGCGCCCACAGACCGAGATTAACCCAGAAGACAAGGTTGAATATGGCGAAGCTCGTTCTGAAATGCGGTATCGGAGATGCGAACAGATACTCTATCCTTCTGGAGTTTATGAAATATCGGTATCGTCCCAATTTATACCGCAAAATGATGCATCAAAAAATCGTGCCATGTCCATAAACAATCTGTCAATCCCTCCATCATCGCAGGTGAAGTGTTTCTCCTGTATTCGTTTATGAAATCCCAGTAGAATTGGAAGAGA
>JAJRVK010000029.1 GCA_024277315.1 archaeon
AAGCTGGCATCCAGAATCATCGAGATACTCTCGGACGAATCTCTGAGAAGGAAGCTGGCAAAAAGTAGCAGGGAAATCGCCGTAAAGGAGTTCGACTGGGAGGTCATAGCGAAAAGGACCGAAAGATTTTACAATGATTGGTTGGAGAACGGTTAAATAGGCGCTCTTTATGATTAAAGAATTACATGAGAATAGCCTTCTTCACGGACACCTATCTTCCGAACGTCGATGGCGTTGTCAGTAGCATCATCAAGCTTAAAGAGGCTCTCGAAAAAAGAGGCCATGAGGTCTTCGTCTTCGCACCTTCGCCGGACGGGAGAGACAGGAAGGAGGGGGATGTTCACTATCTGCGCTCCAGACCGTTTCCGCCCTATCCTCAGTACAGATTGGCCCTGGTCAGGTCTCAGACGATAAGAAAGGAAATCGAGGAACTGGGCATCGATATAATTCATAACCACGGTGTGGCCCTTACCGCCATCTCGGCAATGAAATGCAATGTGCCGAAAATCTCGACTTTCCATACGAACATAGCCGAAAGTGTGCATTACATAGCGAAAATAAGGCATCTCGAAGGCATAGCGAAGGAAACGGCATGGGCGCATCTCAGGCGGCTGTATTCCAGATGCGACCTTATAACCGCACCTTCAAAAAAGACCGTGAAGCTGCTGGCTGAAAAAGGGATAAAAGCGGAATTTCTACCCAACGGCATCGACATCTCCTCTTTTTCCAGAGAAAGAAGACCTGCAGGGAGGCCTCTGCTGATACATGTCGGAAGGGTCGTGAAGGAGAATAATCTGGAAAAGGCCTTCGAGATGGTAGGATACGCAAGGAAGATTTATCCGGAACTGAGGTTTGCGGTCATCGGAACCGGGCCTGCCATGGATTACTACAAAAAGATGGCGGAAGAGACGGGAATATCGGACATTGTGGAGTTCACAGGCTATGTGGATGACGGGACCCTTCGGGAGTACTATCGGAGGGGAGATGCCTTTGTCTTCACCTCTCTGTTCGACACACAGGGAATAGTCGTACTGGAGGCCCTTGCCTCGGGAATGCCCGTTCTTGCGCTCGAAGGAAGCTCCGGCGAGGAAATCATAGAGAACATGGGTACCGTGTTTTCCGGGAAGGAGGATTTCGCCGAGGCTTTGGATAGGGCGATGGAAATAGACGATGCCAGAAAGGTGGTCTCCCTTGAGAAGTATGACATAGGAAACGTCGTTGCCGAACTTGAGAAATATTATAGGAAACTGTCCACATAAAATCCGAAAAAGGTAAATAAAGCGACGGAAATTGAGGCCTATGAAATATATGATCACAGCATCCGCAATAACGCTCCTTTCCATGCTCATGCTCCTTCAACCTGTCTTTGCCGAAACACAGCCGGAAGCATGGATGGAGCCCGAAAATCCCACGGATGAGGACATAATAAGGTTCTACTGCAGGGCTCCCGGGGCCTATGACGTGAAGTTCAATATCTGCTCCGACGACGGAAGCATCTGCTATCTCCAGACAAATCACGGAAAAACCGACAGTGAAACATGGTGGGTCGAGGTGGACCCGATGAAGGCAGGAACAAAAGCTCATTATGAGGTTACGGTCGTATATCAGAACGAGACAACGGGAAACGAGAGCGAGGTGGAGATTGGGCCGTATCATTTTGAGGTGGAAGCCTCGCTGATACCCGGGACGGATGATACCGTACCTTCTCCCACGGTGCCTTTTATAATTCTCACGGTAGCGATTTCCGCAATAATCTGGGGGAAGATAGAGCGTGATTAGGGAACTCATACCAGTATTCTTTGTTATAATTCTCCTTTCGGGGAACACTTCTGCCCTCGAAAAGGCACCCGATTTCAGCATAAGCGATGTGAATACCGGGAGGGAATACAGGCTCTCGAATTTCACAGGGAAGATTGTCCTTCTGGATTTCATGTCGATAAGCTGTGAGGCTTGTGAGGAACTCGAAGCCGCAATGAGAGAAATCTGGCCGGAATACAACGATACAGCGGTCTTCATCACAATAGACGTG
The DNA here is from genome assembly GCA_024277315.1 of archaeon. Taxonomy (GTDB): domain Archaea; phylum Thermoplasmatota; class Thermoplasmata; order WALJ01; family WALJ01; genus WALJ01. The sequence continues at coordinate 2,030 of JAJRVK010000029.1, forward strand.
CTTTCTATGGACAGCCCGGATGAGCTTAGAGCGAAGAACCTGCCATGGATTGTGGGAATGGATGAGGAATCCGTACATCTGGAATACGGCGTGACCGGCATACCGAAAGTCATCATAATAGACAGGGATGGATATGCGGTCTTTGTCCGCGAGGGCGCTATGAACGCCGAGGAGTTGAGAAATGTACTGGATTCGGCAATTGCAAGAGAATCCGGCAGACTGGAGATTCCGCAGATGAGCATATATGTACTCGCGCTCTTCGCAGGAATAGCCTCGTTCTTTTCACCCTGTTCATTCCCTATGCTTCCCGGCTATATGGCATATTATTTCGGGATAGGCAAAAAGGAATCCGGGTATCGGAAGGCTGTTGCGGGCGGTGGGGCTGCGGCAATCGGGATGATAATCGTCTATCTCCTGGTTGGATCTCTCCTGCTTTATTCGGCAACTCTCGTAAGTCCGTACATACCGATGCTAGGAATGCTTGTGGGTGCTGCCCTCATAGTACTCGGAATACTCATGTTCACCCCGCTACAGTACGACGCTCTTCTCAGACCGTTCAGACCCCTCAGTTCCGGGATAAGGCGCATATTCGGGAGAAAAGAGCACGGTTCAGCCGCAAAGCTCTTCGCCTACGGTGTCGGATACGGGAGCGCTGCCACGGGATGCACGGCACCGGTATTTCTGGCGGTAATAATGGCGGCCATGTCTTTCTCTTTTATGACAGGGATTCTGGCCCTGCTGATATACTCACTAAGTGCGGGTCTGCTCATGGTATCCGTGACCCTTCTCATGGCAACCGTGGAACACAGGGCCATAAATTTCCTGAAAAGGAACACCGATAGGATAAAGATGGGGAGCGCTCTCATGCTGATAATTGTCGGGGCTTACATCCTATGGTATCACCTGGCATGAGGGAAAATAATAGAAGATATTAAAGGATATTATTTAAGCCTCTCAGAAACCGCGACCAGCAGCTTCACGAAGTTGTCTATGTCGTCGGCGTGCACCACCTCAACAGGTGAATGCGTGTATCTCATTGGGACTCCTATCGGAATGACAGCCGAACCGCTCTCCTGAATTGCCGAAGCGTCTGTTGTTCCGCCTGTAAGGCCTTTCTGATACGGTATCCTGGATTTTTTCGCAATCTCTTCAATCTTCTTTCTTATGTGTTCCGCCGCTATGAACCTGCCGTCGAGAATCCTCAGCACGGGACCTTTTCCGAGAACTATCGGAACCAGATGTGTAGGCATGTCGGGCGCATCCGTTGTGGTGTATGTATCAACCGCAATGGCCCAGTCTGGTTTCATGGTGTTGGATACCACGAAAGCTCCTCTCAATCCTATCTCTTCCTGTACCGTCCATACGAAGCTTATTCTCTTGTCGAGTTTCTTCTTCGAGAGTATCTGGAGGGCTCTCAATATCCCATAGGTCCCGACACGGTTATCCAGTGCCCTGCTTATGATATACTTTCCGTTCATGACATCGAAGTCCTTCTTTACGGTTATCGGGTCCAGTATCTTTATCCCGAGTTTTTCGGTCTCCTCCCTGCTTCTCGTCCCGATATCAATCCTCATCGTCTCGTATTTCTGGACCTTTTTGGCTTCCTCGGGGTCAAGAGTCAGATGGGGCGCCTTTATTCCTATGACTCCGGGAACAGGGCCTTTTTCCGTGTAAATCATCACCTCTCTCGCGATAAGGGTTCTGTTATCCACTCCTCCCACGGTCCTTATCCTCAGCGTTCCGTCCTTTTCGATATTGGATACGGCCATGCCTATCTCGTCCATGTGCGCGGCCATGACCAGATGCTTCTCTCCATCGCCAATCTCTGCGATGAGGTTTCCTATGTTATCCATCCTCATATTGTCGGCACAGTACTCCACTATCGAGCGTATCTCAGTAGCGATCGGCGATTCAAAACCGCTCACTCCCGGTGTCAGGGTGAGCCTCCTCAAAAGATCGAGTTCTTCCGGTTTCATGGGCATGCAATCGTTACCTGCTTAATAAGGTTGTGCATCACCTCTTCCTGCGATATATAATATAGGTTGCAGAAAGAATTCCTAGGAGAATCAGTGGAGTATCAAAACCCGGAATTCCTCCGCCTGAGCTTCCATCCGAGTCGCCATCTTTTTTCTGTTCTGGATTATATCCATTTATGGCATAGAGGTAATTCTCTGACCCAACATATATGGTTCCATCCGAGGATATTGTAGGCGAAGATGTCAACCAATCTCCTGTCTTGAACTTCCACTTCAGGGTTCCATTTGGGTTTATGGCATATAGGTATGTGTCACGCGATCCAATATATACTGTCCCATCCAAGGATATTGCGGGAGAGAAGCGTATAACATCTCCTGTCTTGAACTTCCACTTCAGGGTTCCATTTAGATTTATAGCGTAGAGATAATGGTTCCATGATCCCACATATATGATCCCGTCTGAGGAGATTGCAGGTGAGGATTCCACGTAACCACCCAAATCAAATTTCCACGCCAGCGTTCCATTAGGATTTATAGCGTATAGGTAGTAGTCAAATGATCCAAAATATATATTTCCATCTGGGGAGATTGCAGGTGATGAAACTACACTTCCTTTAGTCTCAAATTTCCACTTTAACGTTCCATTCGGATTTATAGCATATAGATAATTATCAGTCGACCCAACATATATTGTCCCATCCGAAGATATTGCAGGTGAGGAGTCTACCCAATCTCCTGTTTCAAACTTCCACTTTAGGGTCCCATCAGGATTTATAGCATAAAGATAGTGGTCCACAGACCCAACATATATTGTCCCATCCGAAGATATTGCAGGTGAGGAGTCTACCCAATCTCCTGTTTCAAACTTCCACTTTAGGGTCCCATCAGGATTTATAGCATAAAGATAGTGATCCACAGACCCAACATATATTGTCCCA
>JAJRVK010000030.1 GCA_024277315.1 archaeon
GAGAAACTGTTGCCGATACTGCCAGAGTTCTGTCCAGATATGTGGATGCCATAATGTACAGGGCGTTCAGTCATGACATCATGCTGGAACTCGCGAAGCATGCGACAGTACCCGTGATAAACGGGCTGGACGATGTGGAGCATCCGACCCAAATACTTGCGGACCTTCTCACCATAAGGGAGCATAAAGGAGATTTCAGGGGATTGAAGTTCGTCTATGTGGGAGATGGAAATAACGTCGCCAATTCCCTTGCTCTCGGAGCCGCAATGGTCGGCATGGACTTCTATATAGCATGCCCCGAGGGATATGAGCCGAACGCCTACATCTGGCAGAAGGCCAGGGAAATCGCAGCGGAAAAGAAATCAAAGATGGAAATAATGAGGGACCCGTACGAGGCCGTGAAGGATGCCGATGTGATATACACCGATGTTGCTGTTTCGATGGGACAGGAAACGGAAGCGGAGGTCAAGGAACGCATATTCGGGGCATATCAGGTGAACGAAGACCTTGTTAGGAGCGCAAAGCCAGATTACATTTTCATGCACTGTCTGCCGGCCCACAGAGGTCATGAGGTCACGGACGGAGTCGTTGACAGTCCGAACTCCGTGGTTTTCGATGAGGCAGAGAACAGGTTGCATGCCCAGAAAGGGCTCCTCGTAAAGCTGATGAAAGAATGAGGCAGATTTCCAGAAGAGCCAGGAGAATACCGCCTTCCGCCACGCTCAGAATACTCCAACTGAGTAAACAGCTCAGAAGGGAAGGACACGACATAATCTCGCTCTCGGTAGGCGAGCCGGATTTCAGGACGCCGGAACCCATCGTCGAAGCGGCGAAGAAAGCCCTTGACGAGGGATACACACACTACGTATCTTCCAGAGGGATGCCGGAACTCAGGGATGAGATCGCCGGGAAAATGAAGGAGGAGAACAAGCTGGATGTCAGGGCCGAGAACATACTGGTCACCATAGCGAAACACGGAATATTCATGAGCTCCGAAGCGATACTTCAGCACGGAGATGAGGTAATCGTCCCGGATCCGGGCTGGGTTTCTTACACTCCGATATCCATTTTCACAGGGGCAAGACATGTTCCGTTGCTTGCCAGGGAGGAGGACGGTTTCGAGCCGTCGATAGAACATCTTACCGAAATAGTAAACGGGAAAACCAAGATGCTGGTCCTGAACACGCCCTCGAATCCAACAGGAGCCGTCTATCACATGAAGACTCTGAAGGCCATAGCGGACCTTTCCGAGGACTACGACTTCTATGTTCTCAGCGACGAGATATACGAGAAACTGGTTTACGGAAGGAAGCACATAAGCATAGCGTCCATAGGGAACATGCACGAGAGGACCATAACTCTCAACGGATTTTCAAAGGCGTATGCCATGACAGGTTGGAGGATAGGCTGGATAACCGCTCCGCGCCATATAATAGACACCCTGGATAAGATACAGCAGCAGACCATAACTTGCGTACCTCCCTTCGTCCAGATGGCCGCTCTCACGGCTCTCCGCGAATGTTCCTCGCACGTGGAAAGCATGAGAAAGGAATTCAACAAAAGGAGGGTAGCCGCCATGGGCAGGGTAGGAGAGATGATGGTACTCGATGCGTACACCCCGAAAGGTGCGTTCTACATATTCGCGAGATATCATGCGGACATAAACTCCTTCGACCTGGCCGAGCATCTGATAAGAGAATACGGTGTTGCGGTCACTCCGGGAGGTGCATTCGGACCCGGGGGCGAGGGATACATAAGGATATCCTATGCCAACAGCATGAAAAACATAATGGAAGGGCTGAAAAGGATAGAAAAGGGAATCAGCTCCCTCTGATTTTTTCTTTTGTGTACGGGTGTCTGTAAATATTTCCGCAGTTCTTGCATGTAACCGTTATCTTCCCGTTGTTAAGGCGGAATTCCGCGCTCCCCCCCGGCAACAGAAACGAATCGCATTTTCTACAATAGTACATCCTGTATTTTCTCGGAACTCTGACATTGTAGCGCATGCCTATCTTTCTTGCAAGATGCACATACCTGTTGGCCCTGCCCATCCTGCCATTGAGCGCCTCTTCTTCGGCCAGAGAAAAAAGTATTTCTATTCTCTCACGGGCAATGTTCACCATCTCCTTTGTTCGCCTTCCTTTCCTCCCTCTCCTGCGCATATCATACCTCTATCTCGATTCCATAAATATTTTCAGGATTTTCCTTGTGTATTTTCCAAGCGTCCTCCTCGCTCATAATGCCGGATTCAAGCAGGGCTCTGGTCCTCTTCGGCACGGTTTTCAGGGACAGCACTGCTCCGGGCCTTCTGGGGTCGTCTATATAGTCCGTCTCCATCATGAACCTGTTCCCTTTTTTGAGAGCGCTCTCCACATTCCTTCTGGAAGCAAGAACCGAGGGAAAAAGACCCTGGTTCTCATCCAGAAGTATGGCAGGAGGTGAGAGGTGTTTTACCACCCTTTCTCTCCAAATTCCCGCCTTATCCGCAAAAGATGCGAGCTCCCTCCATCCCTCTGGTGTCATACTCTCGGTATGCAAAACTATAGCGCATCCCTTTTCCTTTGCAATCTCCATTCCTCTTATGAGAATCTCATTGCTTGCATCCCAGACGTCGGGACTGACATCGAAGTGCGGCCTTCCCACTTCGCCTATCGCTATTGCCTCGCCCTCCTCAACCCATTTTCCAGCCAGTTCCATGGCTTCGATCATAATCTCCTTCGTTTTCTCAAGGGAATTGTGCTCCATGAGCCTCAGAATATCCGCAGGATACGGGCCCACGGTCAGAAAAATCGCTACCCCGGTCTCGGCCCTCACTCTTTTTACCATGGAAAGGGAGAGCTCGTACTGTGCCCTGAAATCGGCAATGTCCCTTAACGGCATGTCCGAGTAGGGCATATGCGACATTATGAGGTGAGTTCCCCCCAGCTTAAGGAACTCTCCGACAGCATCTATATTCTGGCCCTTAAACTGGAGGTGCATATGGTTGTCCAGTATCGGCATCATTTAAGGCAACTGCCCTATCTTCCTCAATTCCTCTGAAATCCTGTCAACCGCTTTCTGAACATCCTCGGGCTTCTTTGCTCCGGTACACACGAGCTTTCCGGAGCCGAACAGCAGAAGAACGACCTTGGGATTGTACATCCTGTAAACAAGGCCAGGAAACTGCTCGGGTTCATACTCCACATTCTCGAGCCCGAAGGACATGGCAATCGCATTGAGGTTTATGGGGGTGCCGAGATCGGATGATGCGACTATGTTTTGAACGTGAATCTCAGGCTCGTTCGGTATAGGGAATCCAGCTTCTTCCACTTTCTGCTTCAGATGTGCTATGGCTCTCTGGACTTCTTCGAGACTTTTTCCTCCTGTGCAGACGACCTTTCCGCTCCTGAACAGAAGCGTGGCTGTCTTGGGGTCCTTGATCCTGTATATCAACCCGGGAAACTGCTCTGGCTCGTATTCCGCATTCTCAAGGCTGAGCGCTATCTTCGGAAGGTCAAGGTCCTCTCCGAGTGAGGTGGATGCCACCACGTTTTCTATCTTTATTACAGGTTTTTTCATTCCTCATCCTCCTGTGAGTTTTTAAAGGTATATA
>JAJRVK010000031.1 GCA_024277315.1 archaeon
GAAACAAACAATACGAACGAAAGCAATGAAACGGCTCCGCCTATAATCCTTCAGGACATAAGATGTCCGCCGTATTTCAGGCTAGCGTTCACGGAGAAAAAGAACAGATTGCAGGTTACATTGAAGAATGTTGATACTGTCAGTTATGTCGTTAAAGCGGATTTGTACGAGATAAACCCCGATGGTGTCAAGACGTTCCTCAAGACCATACATTATGGAAATATAAATCAGAATCGCACAAAAGCAAAGCATATATGGTGGATTCCTGAGACTGCTGGAAAGAACTGGATTTACGGGGAGATTTATATAAAGGAAAAACACGGCTGTAACTGGATTCTTGCAAATACTTTCAGAGAAGGGTTCAGAGTTGCACCCGGCTGGAGACCCATACTCGAGTATTACGGGAACCTTGTTATAGATAAACCCACAGTATGGGAGAATGTCACGGTTATAATTCATGGCGATACTTATGTAAATGCTGATTTAACCATAATAAATTCTGATGTTGCTGGTGGAAATTGGACAATAAACAGAACTGAGACCCTCGGAGCAGGCGCTACTAAGAATATAGAATGTGAATATAATGGGCAATATAAAGTTGAGGTAAGGCCCACAGGAAATCTCGTAATCTATGGCGAACTTTACAATCTCCCCTCCAGCACCTACTACAACTTCTACATGAACGGGAGTTTGACTGTGGATAAAAATCTGACCATTCCGGGGGCGGAGCCCGGCTCCATATCCGAGGTTAACGGGAATCCGGATGATTTGAGTGAGCCGGGTGGAGTGATATGTGTGAATCCGAACGGAACCGTGAGGATACTGAATGGGGGAAGGATAAACAATACCAGAAGTCATGGATTGTATCTGTACAATGCGAGCGCTGAGCTGGATGGGGCTGTGATATCGAACTGCAGCGGATACGGGGTTTATCTGAAGGATGCGCCGAAGAATGTGAGCATAAGGAACAGCGAGTTCAGAAACTGTACTGTCGGGGTTTATCTCAGAAATGCCATTAATGCGAGCGGAAGACCGGATTATACGGCAGGTAGCGAGCTTGGCTACTATATCTGGTACGATGAGAGCCAGTATTACCCATGGTTCATCGAATGGAGCACCGACGGAGCAAGCCATCATTTCACAGGCACAGTAACAAGAGACGGAAAGACGCTCTCGATAGACAGTTTTACCAGCGATGGCTTTGCATTCGCAGGTGAAAAAGTGGAGTTCGACCTGTATATCGATGGAGAACCCACAGACAGAATATTCATTGGAGAAAGGAATCAGAGACCTGAAAGTTCGGCATTTGCTTTATTCCCACCGAAGATATGGGAATATACTGAAAATATCGTGGAAAACAATTCTGCATGCGGTCTATGGTTGAATCATTCGAACGTCGTTCTGAGCGGGGGTGCATCGTTCTCCCAGTACTCGGCATATACATTCAATAGTGGGCCCGGGATCTATCTGGAGGAAAGCAATGCGATTGTGAGGAATAGTGAAATAAGGGCAAATGCAGGAGGAATATTAAGCACAGGAAACCGTGCCACAATCGAAGGCAATGTAATAATGAATAATACATTACGGGGCGGTACAGGTGACCAGCCAAGTGGGCAGCCCTTTTCCGGAGGGTGGGGAATTTATCTGGCGAATTCCTCAAGCTCGATCCTCAACAACATATTATATCAAAACGTTCAGTCAGTATATCTATCACATTCGTCAAGCACAATAGAAGGCAATGAAATATATGAATCCCCATATGCTCCTGAGGCATGGGCCGGAACAGCACCTTTTTGCATTCTTTCGGAGTTTTCCTCTCCGGAAATCAGATATAACGAGCTCTATGGGGCCTACTCTTCGATTAAATTAAAATATTCCTGTATTGGAACAACGATTGAAAACAACACGCTAGTTCATAGTGATTTGTCGGAGATAGACGATGCTTATTTCGGAATTATTGCTGAAAATTCAACATTAATAATGAATAATAATACAATAAATTCAAAAAATGTTTGCGGAGCGTATCTAGAAAATTCCAACATATCGATGGAAGGCAACAATATCTCTTCCAATCCTGTAGATGGCTTTGGAATCTTCGCTTACAACTCTTCGGCAGTGGTTTCCAGAAACAACACCATTTCTGACAACTATATCGGTGTATATATGGAGCATTCTACCGGAATTGTGGGATATGATGCACCGAATGGGATAACAGAGCCTACAGGAGCTCCTGGAACTCTCCCACTACTCCCCGATGCCAACAGAATCTACGGAAACATCTACGGCATCTATCTCTACAATTCTACAACTGCAGTGGTGAAAAATTACATATACGGCAACATGGACCTAACGGTTAATCCGCACATAGGTGCAGGTGTTCGCGTGGAAAGCTGCAATATTGAACCCGTGAGAATCGAGAATAATGTGGGGAATCCAAGCTGGATATGCATTTATGTGAACAACAGCAGCGCGATTGTCAGCAACAACTATTTTATGATTTATGACGATACTTTCGAAGGATACGACAGTTTTGCGGGTTTGGATGTGCCATATACGGGAATAGAAGGAGTCGGTTCCATATTGAAAATAAGCTCTAACCACCTCTATGGGCTACAACCGGGAAACTTGGCCTCATACATCGGTGCCAGTGTTAAATTATTCGGATGCAACGATACAATCATCGAAGGAAATAAGATAATGTCCAGCACAGCACTCGGTCCGGACGGAAGGTCTATGGATATAGGGATATATATGGAGAACACAGTGGTCGAGATAAGGAATAATAGCATTGGTGGAGGTACAGCAACCGGCAATAACGACGGCATAATCGCCATCAACTCGGAACTCACCGTCTATAACAACACAATAGAGCAGCTTATGTGGACCGGAATAGCAATCGGAGATTCCGTATGTTACTTAGAGAACAACACGATCTCTAACGTCAGAGGTTCCGGATATGCTTACGGCGTATATGCGGAAAACTCTATTCTACAGACTCAAGGAGATATAATAAGGAAAACAGAATCCGCCGGAATATATTCGGTGTGGTCTGAAATAGCTGTTCTTAACACGACAGTAATAAATTCCACCTATGGACTATATGCAGTCTCTTCGGTGATAGACATAGAGAATAACACTTTCCGAAATCATACGGAATGGGGAATATGGAGTACCGATGCGAAGATAAAGGCAAAGATAGGACACAATCTCGTTGAGAACAACACCCATGGAATATACTATGGGGACGGAGACACAGACGATGCTACAATAGAATGGAACACAGTTAATAACCACACCGTAGTCGAGGAAAGCATAATCTATCTCGATAGCACTACCGTTACCCAATATACGCCCATAGGTTATGGGATATATGTGAACAACAGCTATGCCAACGTGAGCAATAACAGCATGAAATACAATGCCTTCGGAATTACCTATGAGAATTCCGGCGGAAACATCACGGACAACATCATGCACAGACATTACTGGTCCAGAACAAAGACCATAGGCCAGACAACGCAGATAATAAGGGGCGGGAAATCGATAATCCTCTCGAATTCCTTGGATATTACGCTAAAACGAAATACTATAACTGATACTTCTCAAGCTCTCTCCGCTTTTTCCATAGATACCCTGAACATCCTGGATGAAAACATAAATGCATACAGAGGAATGGCAATCAAGGACTCATCCGCTGTTTCGATAGAAAATACCAATATAATCTCGGAAACGACGAAAGTGGAAGGGCCCGGAATAACCATGGAAAACTCGGACCTCAGAATATACGGGACCACGATAGATGGCTTTGATGTCGGGATAAGACTGAAAAATCCGAACGGACTGCTGGATATTTCGCACAACTACATCATAAATAACGCATACGGATTTTTCTTCGATGCCGGAACCTATCAGGGGACAATAGTGTGGAATCAGATCTCCGGCAACACATGGGGATTCTACTTTTCAACCGACGCCCTTATAAGCGACTATCTCATCCATTACAACAATATAGAAAGCAATACTGCATATGGGGCATACAACGCCAACCAGAATTATCCCGCAGATATGACCAGCAACTGGTGGGGCGATTCCGATGGCCCGTATCCCTACGGTTCCGGAAACCCGGTGAACGAGTACATCAACGCCAGCAATCCGCTACCCTCACCGGTGAATGTATAAACCACTTATTTCACTTTTTTAGATATGCTGACAATGGATTTCGGACCAACAATACTGCTCTGAAAACTTTTATATATCATAAATACCTAACTATTTCGGAGATAATGTGATGTCCCGCATATGGAAGGATGTGGCAGTGGTGCTGCTCGTGTTCGCTCTGCTGGTGCAGATACCCGTGAGCGGCGGTGAAACGGGACGGAGCAGGGCCACGGATGAGGAGATTGTTTTCAAGGTCGCAGTCCAAGACAGCATAAAAACCCTGAATCCATTGTCTGCCGGTGATGTCTGGACATGGAAGGTAATCGGATGGGTCTTTGACGGTCTTATATGGCAGAACCTCTCCAACAACGACCATATAGAACCCTGGGCTGCGGAATGGTTCCATCATGGGTCAGAGGACACGTGGAATACATCCGTTGGCTATTCCGATAACGACAACAACGAGGATTACAGGAACTGGACGGTGAAATTGAGGGACGGGATAAAATGGCACGATTGGGCGAGCCAGATAGGGGATGATAGATATGTGAGAGCGCACGATGTCATATTCTCCCTGAGACTTCAGGCCGATGTTCCGAGGTATGCGGGCAGTATTGAATGCATTGTGGCAAGAAATGACAACGGCTCGATGATGTACGGAAGAGACCTTCCTGTGAACGGGACCATACAGCTCATAAGCTGGGACGGCGAGAATGTAACGAAACTGCCCTACTGGATGGACCTTTCGGCCCAGAAAGCGTATCCTGACCTGCCCGTGGTGTATGTTGCGGCGGAGAGCGATGACCTGACACTGCACTACTTCCTCACTCACAACTATCCGGATTTCACACTGGACACCCTGGGAGCCAGGATATTCCCGGAGAGAATCTGGAAGAACCATATAGCGGACAAGCTCACATGGTCTGATCCAGAAGCTCTTATAAACTTCGGGCATTTCAAGTTCGGGTACTGGAACACAGATACGGGAGAATGCAGAGTGAATACCTTCAGGGATCACTTTCGTGTGGAGTATGACCTCGAGGGAATCCCGAAGCCGTACATAGACGCCATTGTCTTCAAGGTTTATGCGAACACGGATGCCGCGATTATGGCCCTGACCTCCGATGAGGTGGATTATATCGCATGGGCGATAGACCCCGGTTTCATAGACACCATCGTGAAGGACCCGGACCTGACTCTGGTTAGAAACTCCGACCTCGGATTCTTCTATGTGGCGTTCAATATGAGAATTCCGGATTTCGGATATGCCGGGTATGTCGAAGAAGGAGACAATCCGACATATACGGGAGATTACACCGATGTCGGGAAACCATTCAGGGTGGCTATGTCTCATCTGATAGACAAGCAGACCATCGTGATGAAGCTCCTCCGGGGATTCGGAAGCATAGGAACATCGGTGGTATCGCCCGTGAATACGATGTGGTACAATCCGAATGTGAAGATCTACACATACGACCCGCATGAAGCGAACAGGATACTGGACGGCTATGCCCCAGATATCGATGGGGACGGAATAAGGGAACTGCCCCATATCGGCAACTCGACAATAACCATGCTGGTACCTCCTGCAGATTACGACCCCATATCTGTACAGCCCGGTCTTATAATAGAACGGGCCGCCACCGCCGCGGGTCTGAACTTCAGGTCGAACCCGACGAGCTTCGGTGAGATAGTCAACCAGATAAACCGGCACACCTTCCAGATGTACATGCTGGGATGGTCCATACCGACCCCTCTCTCCTCGGCAAAAGCACCCTGCGATTTCTTCTCCTCATATAATGATGTTCTCGGCGGAGGACATAACTATCCCGGGTATCACAACAGGAGCTTTGACAGGCTCTGCGATGAGTTCAACAGGGAGATGAACATCTCCAGAAGGGTGGAGATATGCAAGGATATGCAGGCAATAATCGCCGAGGATGCCCCATATAGCGTGCTCTATTACAGAGATGTCCTGGAGGCATACAGCAACAGGTGGAGAGGCTTCGTTCCTAGATACGGGACGGTCTTAAACTGGTACACCATAAAAGAGCTTAGACCCGTCCCTCCTTCTGAATGGGAGATTTCGATTCAGATTTCCGACATAGTGGAAGGCGGGAAACCCGTGAATCTCGACGCCTATCTGTACAATAAAAACACCAACGAACCTATTTCCGGAGTGGTCGTGAGCTTTGCCGTGGATAGTGGCACTCTGAACAGTTCGATAGCACTCACGAATTCTAACGGAAGGGCGAGGGTGACATTCACACCACCGGTTCCCGGGGAAGGCAGCTTCATACCTATCACAATAACGGCTTCGGCCTATGATGAAATGGCAGATATCAGGGTGAATGACATAAAGATAATAATCGCAATTCCTCCGCCACCCGTGGAATACGAGATAGAAATAGAGTTTCTTAACATACCCGACTCCGGCATAGTGACGCTCGACAGCAACACATCGTATGCGGTGGAGTTCCGGATTATCAACAGCGACACATTTGAGACATACGGCGAATATGACGGCATAACCGGTACAGGGGCAACCGTGGATTACAGTTTCTCGCTGGGAACGGGAGCTTCCTTCGAAAAATACGGAGTTTCAGAGGACGGTACATGGACATACAATTTCACGGGAACCGCCGCCGAGAATCAGACGCTCACCTATGTGCTCAAAATAACGGCGAGCCTTCTGATAGATAACCGTACGGTAAGTGTAACGAGCAAGGATATCTGTTTCACGGTAATCGGACCCGAGCCGGAAGTTCCGATCACAACAACGGTTCCCGTAGCGAATGAGACGGCTAACACGACACCGTTGCCACCTTTGAACCTGCCCTCTGAGGAATCGGGGGCGATATCCGGGGAATACATCGCCGTCGGCGTGGCAATCCTTGCGGTTGCCGCCGTAGCCGTGTTCATCATACTTCGAAAGAAACATGGAAAGAATTTTTAATCATCCCTTTATTTCCCCGTTGTGGCAAGAAAAAGAAGGAGAGGCTTCGGGGCGAGGGCTCCGCCGAAATCACAGGAAAGAGCGCTTGTGGAGAGGGCGAAGGCCCTGAGAGAGGATTATTCTCCCCTGCTTCCCGAGTGCATCGGAGGGTGCAGGGAAACAATGTTCGGAAAGCTGGAAAGAGCGCTCTCCCTTGTTCAAAGGTTTGCCGACGACCAGAAAAGGCTGGAGAAACTGGCATCCCGCGGAGACCCGCTTGCGAGAGGCTATGCCGCGATGCTGATGATAGCCAACTCGGGAAAGGTTCCTTACACGGCCGCTGCTCCCACCCCATTCGGCGAGGCCATATATGCTGTCAGGGGAAAGGTTCCGAAGGAGGTTCTCATAGGCACCCAGCACTATGACGACAAAAGACTACTTCTTCTGGCATACATGCCTCTGGCCATGAAGAAAAGACTGTACTTCTACGCCACCAGGGACAAGCTCTACTGCACGGGAAAGAGGCCCGAACCTCCGGAAGAATATGTTAAAGAGGCCCTGAGAAGGATACCTTACAGACTTCACCGGCAGGGCAGGCATCTTATGTGCAAACATCTGGTGAGCGGGGAGCCCATGCCATATCTGAGAATATACTGGAAATCACAGGAAATAGAGATAGAGGTCTGCGAACAGTGCCTTTCCGGCGAATCAAACCTCTTCGGGAAGATAACCGAGGGAATTGGTGCGAAGGAGCCGATGGAGGATTTCGAAATAGATGCGGTCGTCGATCTCGAGGTCGTTTCTGACGGCGAAAACTGCCCGAAACCCGAGAAAAAGGGTATGAAAAAGATTGTGGATAGGTATGTCCACGGGAAGATTTCGGACAGGAAGTTCCTGGAGAGCGCTCTCTCTTCGGGAAGGAAGGGATATCAGGATGAGGGCAGATATCTCATAATCGGCAGGAAATGCTACGGAGAGGATGAGAAGGCATTCATAGATGCCCTGAACCCGAAAAAATACAGAAAGGTGGTCGAGGTGTTCGTGAGGGCACGGGAAGGGCCGATAATGATAGAGAGTCCTTCGATTAACAAGCTGCTGGATTACTGCTGGGACAGGTGGGGAAAGAAAGCGCTGCTAAAGATACTAGGAAATAAGGAAAGGGCGGAACTCGTGTGGAACGAACACGGAAAAGTAGGAAGAACTCCTCTCGAAATAATAGACGAAGCGCTCGCGATGCTGGAAGCAGATAAGAAGCTTGAAAAACTGCCGCACTATGAGAAGCTGCCGAAAACCGCCGAATTCTGCGATTCCGTTGCCCGCTCATACAAGATTTGGGGAAAGGACGGTGCCGTGAAGACCATAGATTCCTGGCCATCAAAGGACGAGCACATAAAGGCCCTGGCCTATGCATTTCTCTCTGCGATGGGCATGGAAAAAGGAAGGGAGTGGCAGTACAACAGGATAGAAAAGGAGCTTGGCGAATCCCTGAAAGAAAGGGCCGATAAACTACTGAGCTCGAGCGGAGATGGGTACCACAGAGCCCTTGTTGAACTGCTGAGATATGCGGGTGTGAACGAAAAGGTGGTGAAGAAATGAAACTTGAGGAAAGTCTGAAAAAAGCACCTATTGTGAAGAAGGGAGGGTACAACTACGTGGTGCATCCTATAACCGATGGGATTCCCTACATAGAACCTGAACTCCTGGAAGAAGTCGTGGAAAGGATGCTGAGGATGGGGGATTTCAATGTCGACCGGATAGTCACCGCCGAAGCGATGGGCATACCCATAGCATCCCTGCTGTCGGTGAAGACGGGCATATCTTTTACAATAATAAGAAAGCGCTCCTACGGTCTGGAAGGGGAGATATCGGTTGAGCAGGTGACCGGTTATTCCAAATCGAAGCTCTTCATAAACGGCATGGAGCCCGACAGCCATGTCATATTCGTGGATGATGTTCTCAGCACCGGAGGGACCTTGGTCGCTGTTGTTCAGGCACTGAGGGAAACCGGCGCTCACCTGAAGGAGATACTGATCGCCGTGGACAAGAGCGAGAACAGGGAAGCGATGGAGGCCGTTGTCGGGGTTCCCATAAAGGTCCTTTGCAGGATAAGGGCATACGAGGATCATGTGGAGATACTGGAATCGAACGAATAATCTACCCGATCTTTTTCAATCCTTCGGGATACCTCCTCTCCGCAAGCTCGCCGTATATTTTCTTGAACTCTGTCCACCGCTTCTTGTACTCATCGCTTATTTTTCTGTCGAGAACCTTCGCAGGCACTCCGACGGCTATGCTTTCCGAAGGTATCTCCTGTCTGTTCTTAACCACCGCTCCTTCTCCCACCGCGGCCCATATGCCAACCCTTGCGAAATCGCTTATTATGGCACCCATACCTATAACCGCATAATCATCTATCGTTGCGCCGTGAATGATGGCCCCGTGACCGATGGTTACGTGATTTCCTATATCCGTTATCTTTTCAGGCCTTGCATGGACGACCACGTTATCCTCTATGGCCGTAGCATCTCCGATTGCTATCGTCCCGTAGTCTCCTCTCAGAACCGCCCCCGGAGCTATAAAGCACCTCTCTCCGATGGTGACATCTCCGATTATGACAGCGCTCTCATGCACATATGTTCCTCTGCCTATCTTCGGTCTTTTGCCCTCGAACTCATATATCATTCGATCGCCTAGAAGAACTTCCTTATCCTCAGCATATCCTGTATCGATGCGTCTATCTTGAGCTTCTTCGTGGCTATCGCCTTCATCGGGCCCATTTCCCTGTTGAAGAGCGCTACTATCGTTTCGGAGTCGCTGATTATCTCGATATCTCCGCTGGTGTCTCCTTCCTCAAGCGGCGTCGCCCTCTTGTTCTCGAGCCTGAAGTGATATGCTTCGCCATCCTTCAGCCTGACCACTATTGTCCGCTCTATTCCTTCAAGCTCGGCGGCCATCTTTTCATCCTCGGCAATCTTCCGGTTGAACTTTTCTATGGCATCTTCCAGTAGCTCTTTAACTTCCATCCTTTCACCTCATAAAATCATCCAGTGTCCTCATCTTCGCGCTCTCCAGCGCCTTCTTCGCGGTCTTCCAGGACCTTCTCGTGTACGGCGGCAGGTCTCCGTGCTCTTCGACCCATTTTCTCAGGAACTCCTTTGTTATCGGGTCTGCGGGATATCCGCTCCCTATCTCTCCGAGTTCTTCCTTTATTCTCTCTATCTCCGCATCTCTGGTGACCTTCGCAAGTATGGATGCAGCCGAGACCACGGGATAAATATCATCTCCTCCGTGCTTTGCAACTATTTTTCCCGGTTTTATCGCAAGTTTCCTGCGGATTTCATCGCCGAAGCGCTCCTCGTTAACATCCGCGGCATCCAGATATATCTCGCATCCGTCCGTGCACAGCCTGTTGAGAACCCTCGCAAAAACCTCCACCTCGAGTTCGTTGAGGGTCATATCCTCCCTCATCCTGTCTATCTCCTCAGGAGGTACGATGATTATCTCGTGAGCGCATTTTTCCTTTATCAGCTCGGCAAGCCTTTCTCTTCTCACTGGTGTGCACCTTTTGGAGTCTCTGACACTGATTTCCCTGAGAAAGTCCTCGCTCTCGACCTTGACGGCAGCAACTACCATCGGCCCGATGACCGGGCCCCTACCAGCCTCGTCGGCACCGCAGAGCACAGGGTGCAATGCTCTTTCTATTATAGATTTGCTTTCACTTCAGCCCCTCATGAATAGGAAAAAAGCCGGGGCCGGGATGTTCGACGACAGGAGAACATAAGGCTCGAGCGTTTGACGGGTAGTATGGAGCGCTAGAGACGGGATGTTCGACGACAGGAGAACATAAGGATCTGGATATCTTTGGACCGATAGAATAGAAAAAGAGGGCCGGGGCCGGGATTTGAACCCGGGCTAAGGGATCCACAGTCCCTGATGCTACCAGGCTACACCACCCCGGCCATTACGGGGGATATTTCAGGGACGGGGGCAAAGGGCTATAAATGGTTTTCGAAAGGAGAACTGGACGATTCGAATATGTTTTTTGCTAATACTATCAGGTATCGGGGCCGGGACGAGGGAAATACGGAGTATTTTCCGAGCCAGACTCTTTTTCCGGAAAAGAGTCGTGTTTGAA
Organism: archaeon; assembly: GCA_024277315.1. Taxonomy (GTDB): domain Archaea; phylum Thermoplasmatota; class Thermoplasmata; order WALJ01; family WALJ01; genus WALJ01. The sequence continues at coordinate 11,229 of JAJRVK010000031.1, forward strand.
CCCGGGCTAAGGGATCCACAGTCCCTGATGCTACCAGGCTACACCACCCCGGCCATCATGACCTCTGCGCATTCACTTCTCCCATATATAGGTATAGGTCATTTTAAGTATTTCCACCATTCACCACCGTGAACGTCATAGGCATAGAGGGCACCGCGCATACCTTCAGCGTGGGAATATTCAACGGCAGGGAGATACTCTCCCTATCTTCGAAAGCCTTCAGACCGGAGAAGGGAGGGATACATCCGAGAGAAGCGGCTGACCACCATGCATCCGTTTCCGGAGAGATTATAAGGGAGGCCATGGAAAAATCCGGTCTAAATGCTGAAGACATCGAACTCGTGGCATTCTCCCAGGGACCCGGGCTCGGACCCTGTTTGCGGGTTGCCGCCACGGTGGCCAGAACCATATCGATATACAGAAATATACCGATAGTCGGTGTCAATCACTGCATAGCCCACATGGAGATAGGAAAGCTTCTCACCGGGGCCAGGGACCCGGTTATGCTCTATGCTTCCGGCGGTAATACCCAGGTCATAGCCCTTGCCGGAGGCCGTTACCGGGTTTTCGGAGAGACCATGGACATAGGTATAGGGAACATGCTGGATAAATTTGCGAGAGAATCGGGGATTCCTTTTCCCGGAGGACCGGAGATAGAAAAACTCGCACTGAGGGGTGAGAAATACCTGCCTTTGCCCTATTCCGTCAGAGGCATGGATGTCTCCTTTTCAGGCCTTCTTACCGCTGCCCTTCACCTCAGAAAAAGAGAGCGAGCGGAAGATATAGCCTATTCCATTCAGGAGACCGCATTCGCCATGCTCACGGAGGTCACGGAGAGAGCGATGGCTCATCTTGAAAAAGACGAGGTTCTTCTGGGTGGCGGTGTCGCCTGCAACAAAAGGCTAAGGGAAATGGTCAAAACCATGGCAGAGGAGAGGGGTGCCGGATTCCATGCTCCGGATTGCAAATACTGCGTGGACAACGGTGCGATGATAGCGCTCCTCGGGCATAGAATGTATGAAGCGGGATGCAGAATGAAAATAGAAGATACCGTGGTCAGGCAGAGATTTCGAACGGATGAAGTGGATGTTATCTGGGATTAGATTATCAACTCCACTTCCATGGAAAAGTCTATCGAACGGGCGGAGTGGGTTATCGAGCCTGACGATATTATGTCCGCAGACTGTGCATAGCTGGCTATGTTCTCCTCATCTATTCCTCCTGATATCTCAACAAGAACCTGCGGGTACTTTGATTTTATTTTCTCGTATGCTGTCCTCGCATTCTCCGGGTTCATGTTGTCCAGCATTATTATGTCGGCGCCAGCCTCAGCGGCAGACAGAGCATCTTCGAGACTCTCCACCTCTATCTCTATCTTTCTGACAAAACTCGCCTTTTTAGCCCTTTTCACGGCCTCTGCGACGCTTCCCACCACGGCTATATGATTATCCTTTATAAGTATGTGGTCGTCCAGCCTAAGCCTGTGAGTGTCCGCACCTCCGAGCATAGCAGCCTTCTTGTCCATGTTCCTGAGCCCGGGTGTGGTCTTTCTCGTAACGGCAACGATTATCTCGGGATTCTCCTTTCTGGCTCTTTCGACAAAAGCGGAGGCCTTCGTTGCTATCCCGCTCATATGTCCAAGTATGTTCAGAGCCGTGCGCTCCAGTTTCAGAATATCCTTTGCCTTTCCTTTGACATCGATAATGCTGTCGCCGGCCCTAACCCTGTCACCGTCCGATGCGAAACGTGTGCACCTTATCCCGTGATGTTCGAACATCTCCGCTATCTCATCCATACCTGCCAGCACACAGTCCTCTTTTGCGAATATCGTTCCCACTATCTCCTCGTCTCCGAAAAGGAGTTCCGAAGTCATGTCACCGAAACCTATGTCCTCCTCCAAGAATCGTTCAAACCACATGGTTGGGGGATGAGGATTGGGTTATTAAAGTTTTCACTCTTCAATTCCGAAAGAGTCTAGCGTTTTGGTTTTCCTTTTCTTCATCTTCTAAAGAGACACTTATCATATTTTCATCAAGAAACCCTGTGTCATCTATCTTTTCCATAATCTCAATAGTTCTTTTCAGAATCTCAACTATCTGTATGAACTGCATTATCTCCTCGCCGCTTAACTTCCTTCCTTTCCTGCTTTTCAGCCATTTGTCCAGTACTTTATAACCTCCTATGTGAAAGTTCCAGACATCCTCAGGAATCCCTTCGAAGTATTGCTCCTTATTAATCCACACCCTGCCGTTCTCGTATTTCACCTTTTCAACCACATTAGAGCCCGGGATGTCGAACTTTACCTCACCCGGAAGCCTCCGGCTCCTCTTCATAAGATGGAGTTCCACAAGCTCCTTTCCAAGTTCCGCCAGTTTCACAAAGGTGTCATACTCCTCTACGAACGGAATTCTCGGAAAATCGTATCTGAGGAATTCCTCGTACTTCTTCCTATATGTTGGAGAATGAAGCACCGCATAGATGTAATAGAAAATCTCCTCCGGCTCCGGCTTTCTACCGTACTTCTTTTCAAGCTCCTCGAAGACTTTGGGGTTTATGTTAGGCTCTTTTCCAGAGATTCCATAGGTGTATAGCGGGAACAAAAGTTCCCCTCCCCTTCTGAACATATTAAAATCAATTATATGCTCTGTGACGAACATGATGTCATATTCTTTTGACCCTATAACTCCCCACTGTCTCCCAATACAAAGCCCTAAATTCTCTTTCAGCATGTGCTTCATGACTTCCGGTCTCGGCATACACTGAAACCCTCTCGAATTTCCCGTGTAATAGGTGTATCTGACATCGAAGGGACGGTAGAGTATCGGAACCACCTTTTTCATATCAGGACCACTCTCTTTGAGGTCCTTCTGGGCGAGCTCAACCTTCCAGTCCCTTGCATCTTTACCGAGATTGTACTTTTTTCTAGCCTCTTCCGGTGGCAGGGAAACGAAATCAGTTACGATTTTCCACAGCTCTTCTGGAGTCCATTGAATGGTTAGTTTGTCCCTCGCTGTTACTATACCCACGCTATTCACAGGAAATACATCCGTTACTTTCCAGAATTTCATATATTCTTCCTCTATGCTTCTGTCAACGGGGATGAAGAAATAAAACGGAGAAATAGGCTCTATTTCCTGCCATTTCGTGTTATTTATAGTGTGTCTGTCCAACCAGTGATATTTATCCTCTCTTGTGCCCCATAAGTCGGCATAATAGACCTTCTTGTCCTTGAACTTCCTGTTTTTCACGAATATCCCGATTGC
>JAJRVK010000003.1 GCA_024277315.1 archaeon
GAGATCCCTTGAATCTGAGCAATCTCTGTGATTTTCCTTCCTTTCTCGATTTCTCTAAGAATCCACCGGATTTTCTTCTGATTCAGCTTCCGCATCTCCGGCAAAGAAAAAGATGTTAAAGTATTTTGGGATACTACAGTAGAAATCAGAGATAAACATTAATACATCGCCTTATTTGGAGCGCACATGGAAACTTTCCTACCCGGCATCACGGTGCTTTTATCCTTCGCAATAACCTTTTATACGCTCCCCAGAGTTATGAAAAAGATGAGGGATAAGGGAATCGTGGGGGTGGATGTCAATAAGAGAGATAAAAGAAAAATACCTGAGATGGGGGGCATAGCAGTCGTTCTTGGATTCAGCATTTCTGTTGTCGTGGCCGTGGGTATTGAAAAGTTATCTTCCTCCATGGACGCATCGTTCGTACTTTCTGTTCTCGGAGTTCTTCTGATAGCGGCACTCATAGGTGTTGTTGACGATATTGCAGGCCTATCTCAGAAAGTAAAGGCGATACTAGTGGCCTTTGCTGCCATGCCTCTTGTTCTCGTGCATCCGGGAGCTCCGACCATATCCCTCCCCTTTGGTCTCAGTCTTCCTCTTCCCTTTTACATTTACTGGATATTTCTCGTGCCTCTGGGAATAACCGGTGTCGCAAACGCCCTTAATATGTCTGCAGGCTATAATGGTTTGGAAAGCGGAGAAGTTATTGTGATGAGCACGTTTCTTCTCATAATAGCAGTCATAAAGAAATCCAGCCTTTCCGCCATTCTCATATTTTCATCTCTTCTTGGAGCATCATTTGCACTGTATTATTTCAACAGATATCCCGCAAGGACATTCATAGGTGATGTCGGAACTCTAAGTATGGGCGCGGTCATAGGCGCCGGAGTTATAGTGGGCCACATAGAATTCTATGGGGTTATTGTGATACTTCCGGCGTTTTTTGAGCTTTTTTCCACTGTCTATCACAACAGGAAAGGGGTGGACAGAAAGAGCGCCTGCATGAACCCGATAATTCTGGAAGATGGGAGATTGAAGGCTCCAGAGGGCACCAAGTGGTATACGCTTCCTTACTTTCTTCTTACAAAGAAGCCCATGGGAGAAAAGGAGCTTGTGAATCGCATGTTATCCATATATGCTTTGTGTGGGATGCTTGCCTTACTTTTGAGTTTTCTGTAGATTTTCAAGAGGTTTCGCAGGATTTCCCGCTACAACAGACTTCGGTGCAACATCCTTTGTGACCACGGAACCTGCACCCACCATAGCGTTCTCTCCTATGGTTATTCCTGGCAGTATGACAGACCCCGCGCCTATGGAGGCTCCTTTTTTAACAACGGTCCTGAGAAGCTTCCATTCACCCCTGCTCCGGGGATATTTGTCGTTGGTGAATGTCACACCGGGTCCTATGAAGACATCATCTTCGATGGTTACTCCTTCGGGAATGAATGTGAACGGCCTTATCTTCACATTTTTACCTATTTTAACGCCTTCCTCTATGTAGACGAAGGAATCTATCTTGGTGTTGTCCCCGACTTCGCAGCCGTATAGGTTCACCTGATCGTATATCCTGACATCCTTTCCGAACTTTGCCTTCTTTATCACAGCATAATCAGGCATAATTACCACTCCAGCTCCACGACCTTTCTTTCTCTCATGGATTCCACAGCCGCTTCGAGGACCTTTATGTTCTCCGATCCATTGAAACCGTCGTTTATCGGGGTCTGCCTGTTGTTTATGGCCTTCACAAAATGCCTCGCTTCTTCGAGTATTGTGTTGTTCCCTTCCACCGGAATGTCGGTCCACTCCTCTTTCTCCATGTCGAAGACCCTGATTTTTTGCTTCACAGCTTCCAGGGACACGAATTTCCTGTCGCCCATTATGGACACGTTCCTGACCTTTTCCGGATATATCCAGCTAACCTCTGCCTTTGCCATGAACTCTCCACCGAAGTCCATGTTCATATAGGCAACCTCTTCATACTTTTCCCTTCTGAAAGCCATGCCTATTGCCGAGATGCTGGTTGGCCACAGGGAAGTTATATAGTTCAGTATGTCGATGGGGTGGGGAGCGAGGTCATAGACCACATCTCTGTCCTCGGGAGAAGGCATCAGCGTGCTCCACCTTAGCTGAGCGTACCATAATCTCCCTATCTCTCCCTTTTCGTACATCTCCTTCACCTTTCTCACGGCGTTGCTGAACCTGAATATGTGTCCAACAGCCAGCACCAGCTCGTTGTTGTAGGCATACAGGGCGAGCTTCCGGGCTTCCTGATAGGTCATGGCCATGGGCTTTTCCAGAAGCACGTTCTTTCCAGCCTTCATAAGGCTCATCGCCATGTCATAGTGGGTTGAGTTGGGGGTGCACACGTGAAAACCGTCTATGTCGGACCTGAGAAGATCGTCGAAATCCCTGTGAACAATGCAGTCGGGACACTCCTCTTTGAAATCCTTAAGATTTCCATCAAGAACATCGTAGATATGAACCTCATCCACAGCGCCCTCCTTCATCAGGGCAACATACTCTCTGGCAACCTTCTTACCTCAGTATCCCAGACCTACGACACATATCTTCATTACCTCACCTTCCGTAGAATTCCCTTACTTTCTCGGCCACATACTCTGCCTCATCATCTTTCAGCAAGGGGAACATGGGGAGGCTCAGGACATTGGCCGCCGCAGTCTCGCTGTTCGGATATTCTCCACCCTTGTATCCGAACATTTCTCTGTATATCGGCTGCACGTGGTTGGCTATGGGATAATGTATGCCAACACCTATTCCGTTCTCTTTCAGATAGTTCATGAGTTTATCCCTCTCCCCTTCTTTCTTTGTTCTTATCACGAACAGATGATATACGGATTTTGATTTAATTCCTATACCCCGCAGCTTGCTGCGGTTGGGACAGGAGACTAACAGGCAAATAACAATATACTCTGTGCATGTTCTATAACCTATGGAAATAGAACATGCACCTCACTGTACCTATAGAATAAGATATCACATGGTTTTTGTGGTGAAGTATCGCAAAGCCATGATAGACAGAGAAAAGATGGGATTTCTGAAAGAAATTCTCATCGAAATAGGAGAAAGGTACTGGTTTAAGTTCGATGCCATAGGACTGTTCTCCTGCAAAAAGATATGTTCGGTGGAATCAAGTACTGGTTTAAGTTCGATGCCATGGGAATAGAAAAAGATCATTTCCATGTGGTGCTGGGAGCAGCACCACGGTATTCTCCAAGCAGAATAATGCAGATAATAAAGAGCATAACAGCAAGAGAATTGTTCAGAAGAC
>JAJRVK010000032.1 GCA_024277315.1 archaeon
CATTCTCAGCGGATAAAAGAAGATTCGGATGGAAGATAAGACAAAAGAGAGAAGATCGGAGAGAGATGGCTCTCTTCGCCATCGGTGTACTTCATAACATTTTCAGTGTGAGAGGCGTGGGATAGTTTTGTCCCAATGCCGTTCTGCGATACCGCGGTCCAAAATCGCAAACAATATATGGAGATTAGGTTTTCGTCTGAAAGACTCGTGAACTGATAGGGCCGATAGATCAGCTGGAAGATACAGTCTCTTATCCTCAAGAGACATGCTCGGAAAGAACCCTGTTCTTTCCTCGTCGCCACCTTCGCTCCGAAAACCTTTAAGAATGGCATTCTTACGTGGCCTCATGGGCCGATAGATCAGCTGGAAGATCGCCACCTTCGCAAGGTGGAGGCCGCGGGTTCAAATCCCGCTCGGTCCATTCGTTCGCTTAGCTCACTCATGTCCCGAGCTACGACTCCTATCCTCAGGAGTCTTAGTGAGGAACGATAGTTCCGAGTTGGACTTTTGTATGAAAAGTTCTTATCGCAAAATACTTCGTATTTTGCTCCTCCCCTCGGTCCATTTCTCACTTCGTTCGGAATTAGCCTTGTTGCGCCTCTTTTGCTATCTACCATCAGCATATCCTGGGGACCGGGTCTCCTATGGGCGGTTCGACTATTCTTCTGCCGCCGACCGAGGTCTCCATAACCACATATTCGAATTCTTTTGTAGCACGGCCTATTATTTCCGCATACCTGCCTTCTTTTGTTGAGCGGAGCGCTCCCAGGACCTCTTCCGCCATCTCCGGAACGGCGGCGATTATGTACTTTCCTTCATTACCAAGGTCCAGAGGGTCTATTCCCAGAAGTTCGCATGCCGAATTGACTTCTTCCCTTATTGGCAGTTTTTCCTCATCGATGAATATTCCGATTCCGCTTTTCTCCCTCCATTCGTTAAGCGCATTCGAAAGTCCGCCCCTCGTGGGGTCTTTTACGGCCACTATCCCTCCGACCTCGAGCGCCCTTTCCAGCATTCCATTGAGGGGCTGAACATCGCTTTCGAGCTTCGATTCAAAGCCATAGCCCTCTCTGCTTGAGAGTATGGCGATTCCGTGGTCTCCGATATGGCCTGAGGAAATTATTATGTCCCCATCGGCGAGATTCGAGTCCAGTAACCACCGGGAACCGAGTTTTCTGCTTTTCTCTGCCTTCCTGATGTTCTCATCCAGCAAAGGATGTCTTATACCTATTCCCGAGGTATTTATGAAAATCCTCTCCGCACTCCCCTTCTCCACGACCTTCGTATCACCCGTGATTATCGGTACTCCTGCCTTTCTGGATATCTCTCCCATGCTCTTCACGATTCTTTCGAAGTCGTCCATATCGAGTCCTTCTTCCACTATCATGCCCGCAGAAAGAGCGATAGGTTTAGCACCCAGAGCGCTCACATCGTTTATCGTGCCGCTCACAGCAAGTTTTCCTATGTCTCCCCCGGGAAAGAATATCGGTTTCACGGTGTAGGAATCGGTGCTGAATACCGTTCCGTTGATGACAGAGGCATCATCCAGGGCATCCAAGGACACCTCGGTCTCCGCAATGCTCAGATTCTTCAGTATTCCCTCCTTTATCAGGGATTCCATGGCCTCTCCGCCTGCTCCGTGCTTCATCTCGATTTTCATGGGTGCCGAGTAAACACATGACTATATGGTTTTTACCACGCATCAGCGACCTGAGAAGCGCCCGACAAAGGAAAGTACCTTTTCTCCGACATCTTCTCCTTTAAGGGCTCTTTTTATGAATCCGGCTATTTCGGCCGTGTCTTCTCTCTCCATTCCCCTGCGGGTTATCTCAGCTGTACCGAGCCTGCCGACAGAATCCACGATTATATTGTTCCTTTCGAGTGTGATGCTGAATTCGTGGGCGCTCTTCCCCCACCTTTCCCTCAATTTTTCCAGGTCGAGGAGTATCTGATGCGATTCGGTGTACTGCGGTGCGAGCCTGACCGGTATGTCGTTTTCATCCATCGCCCTTGCCAGCTCCTTTGCATTCTCGACGGTTCTCCTTCCATAGTTCGAATCGTGCTTGAGTTCATGGAGCGCCTGTCCGAGGGCCGCTATTCTGTTGAGATGCGGATTGTCAAGGGTCCGCCATGTGGTGTTGAAAATCACCCTGTCTGCCAGATTCTCATTGTAAACCAGAACAAGGCCTCCCTGCGGACCGTAAAGTGATTTATGGGTGGAGCCGACCATTATATCGACATATTCGGCGACATCGGGCTGGAACTCCCCGCATGCTATCAGACCGAGAACATGCGAGGCATCGTAGCCGAGATAACCGCCGTAGAATTCCCTAATCCTTTTGAGGTCATAGGGAAACGGAAAATAGCTGGCCCCGAGAACGATGAGATCCGGCTCGATTTCCCGGACCTTCTTTTCAAGTGCATCGTAATCCACGAGCATTTTCTCCCGATCGAAGGGTATCGGGTGTATCTCGAAGCCGAACATATCCGGAAGATATTCAGGCATATAACCGTCATATCCTCCGTCATCGGCGCTTATCGCCATGAATCTCTGTCCTCTCCCGAGGGTGCTGAGCAGCATTATCTCCGCCGAGATGTGCCCGGATAAAGCCCTAACCTCCGCGTATCCGGCCCTGAAAATCTCCTTTGCCATTTTTTCCGTCATTTCGATTATTTTCTCAGCGTATCCCGTTCCTCCGTATGCGTTTTCCACCCATGAGCCGTGCACATATCCCTCTATTTTCAGGGAATATCTGCCTGCGAGGTCCGAGGCCAGGGCCCTTCTGACATCTCCGCTGAGCATGTTCTCGGAGGGCAGAAGGTTCAGGGTTCTGGAGCGCCATTGGTCATGTTTTTCAACGAGTTCGATAATCGGAGATTGCATACGGACCCATGACATAGTGATATGAAAAGGCATCGGAAGACTGCGGCAAAACTCTCGGCATTGGGACAAAACTATCCCACGCCTCTCACACTGAAAATGTTATGAAGTACACCGATGGCGAAGAGAGCCATCTCTCTCCGATCTTCTCTCTTTTGTCTTATCTTCCATCCGAATCTTCTTTTATCCGCTGAG
>JAJRVK010000033.1 GCA_024277315.1 archaeon
ATAACGACAATACAACAACAGCGGACGCATCGGTTATAGAGAGATACGATTCTAACTATACATATTTCTTCAGAGCATATGAAGGAAGTACTCTGGAAATAAGAAATTCGGAACTCCGCGGATGTGGAAGATGGTCCGGACTCCTGAAAAATGAAGGGCTTTACATAGAAACAGATAACGCAACCATAGACCACAACCTTATCTCAAACAACTATTACGGCATCGTCCTCTATGGCTCGGATGCCACCGTATCCAACAACACGATAACGTGGAATGATGACACTGGAATCTATGCTGGATACTGGTCAAATGGAACAATAGAAAATAACTGGATAACTTATAGTGGTACATATGGAATTGTAATAACAGGCGGGGGAAGTACGGGAACAAAACCCAGTAATCCAACAATAGTTGGAAATGTTATAGCAGATACAGGCAGAGGAAGCAATGTCGCAAATGGAATTCATGTAATATGTGGTTCCAGACCATTAATGAAGCTCCCAACCGCAGCAAGCTGCGGGGTATAGGAATTAAATAAATAACCGCGGGTGGAGATTTGAACGTGTGGGAATGCGCCCAACGGATTAGCAATCCACCGTTGGAACCAAATACGAAACATTTTGAGGATGTGTCCTCATACAGATGAGCTCAGATGGCAGATAAGATTAAAAGGGACCGGCACATTAAGGTAAAATAACCGGAGAATGTATATGCCGAGCAATCTATGGTCCAAGGAAACCGAGCGGGATTTCTTCATGAAAGCGCTAGAAATAGCCACACCAGAACAGTTATTTTATTTGACAGGGGACGGAAGATATTTGGCATACTGGCCTAAAGGATACAAAGGAAGAAAGACCACCTTGCAGAGCCGAAATTCTCTTATTGGGTGCTATACCGAAAAATGGGCTAAAGAACTGTTTCAACCTATCGCAGAAGAGTTGGGGCTCCACACGATACATAATGTGGTATGTAATGATATAGGGCTCAGCCAGATGTCTCCTGCAGATGTGGCTCTAACAAGGACAGTGTCCAGAATACAGAGGCCAGAGGATATTGCTCTTATTTTAGAGGTAAAAATGTCCGTTGTGTGGAACTGGGAATATATCCCAGAAACAGGAGAATTGAAATGTATAGGAGATTATACCACACATCAGGGAAATCCCGGCCTCCTTAGATCTGACAGTATGCTCAAGGCCATAGGAAAGAGCATCAACATTCGTGTATCTGGGTTCGAATCTGCCAAGATTCCTATAATAATTCTTGGAAACACGCCCATAACAAAGAGTTACTATGGTAAGGTGGACCATCTGAAAAAAGCCGGAATAATACAGGGGTTTTATTCTGTGAATCCCTCTCCTGTAGAACACGGAGCACAGAACATCAAAAATACTCCCGGAAGAGGATTTATTAGAATAGATGAGTTTTCCGAACTTGAAAGAGAAATAAAAGGAATAGTCGCGGAAGATAGAGAATTCTTTTCGGCTATGGTTGTGAGGCCTAAACTAGGAAAACTTATAGAGATAGCCAACAGAGAAGATAGCTACGAGAAAAAAGCAGAAAAATTTCTCGAACTTCTTAGGGGGGATTGCCGTTTCTAAGAAGGCTAAGAAGAAAAAAGGTACTGAAACCAGCGAATTCGGCGTTCCGGGCAGGATAAATCACGATTCCAGCAAGTTCTATTCAGGAAGGCTTTATGATGGTCTGCCATCAGAAAAAAAGGTTAAGTACCATGAAAACGAGGTTCCGGAAAAGAATCTGGACCGAATATTCTGCAAATCCAGCGAAAAAATGGAGGAATTGCCGGATGAGAGCGTGCATCTCATGGTAACGTCTCCCCCTTATAATGTTGGAAAGGAGTATGACGAGGACCTCACACTTCAGGAATACAGGGATTTTTTGAAAAGAGTATGGGCAGAGACATATAGGGTTCTGGTTCCCGGAGGAAGGGTCTGCATAAATGTAGCAAATCTCGGAAGGAAACCCTATATTCCTCTCAATTCTTTCATTATCCAGGATATGCTCGAACTGGGATTCCTGATGCGCGGGGAGATAATATGGGACAAGGGTTCCAGCGCCAGCCCTTCGACAGCATGGGGGAGCTGGATGTCCGCAAAGAATCCAGTTCTTAGAGATGTCCATGAGTACATCATGGTGTTTTCAAAGGACACCTTCACCCGCGATAGCCTCAAATCCTCAAAAAGCACCATTTCCAGAGAGGAATTTCTGGAGCTCACAAAGAGCGTGTGGTCTTTTCCCGCTGTTCCTGCAAAGAAAATAGGGCATCCCGCACCTTTCCCTGTAGAGCTTCCGTATAGGTGCATCCAGCTCTATACATTCAAAGAAGATGTGGTCCTCGACCCGTTCATGGGAAGCGGGCAGACCGCGATAGCGGCCATAAAAGCCGGAAGGCACTATGTTGGCTATGAGATAAACAAAGAGTATGTGAGGAGCGCTCGGAAGAGAATAAAGGAATTTCTGATAGAGTTCAAATCACCGACGATAATGGATTTTGTCGAAAGAAGAAGTGAAGAAAGGGCGACATAGTTTTTTTAAATCGCATATCTTTGCTTCTTCGTGTCCTCCCGCTCCGCCTATGTCTACGCATTGAGCGCCGTGCTACTGTGGTCCACCGTGGCATCCGCATTCAAGCTTTCGCTGAGATACATGGAGCCGCTGGCTCTGCTGTTCTATTCCTCTTTGGTGAGCCTTTCGGTTCTTTTTCTGGTGCTGTTGTCTCAGGGAAGGCTCGGTTTCCTGAAAAGGCTCTCGAAATCGGATTATCTCCATTATGCGCTCCTCGGCCTCCTGAATCCCTTCGTTTACTATCTTGTTCTTTTCAAGGCCTATGATATTCTGCCTGCACAGGAAGCGCAACCTCTGAACTATACCTGGCAGATAGTGCTCTCCGTTTTCTCGGTTTTCGTTCTCAAACAGAGGGTGAAGCTGCGCTCCACCGTTGCAATAGGTATTGCCTTCTTCGGCATTCTCGTTATATCCAGCAGGGGCTCCATGCTGCATTTCTCGGACCCTCTCGGTGTTGCTCTTGCTCTGGGAAGCGCCTTCATCTGGGCATCGTTCTGGATTCTCAACCTCAAAGATGGCAGGAATGCCGTGGAAAAGCTCTTCATGTGCTTTCTCTTCGGCCCCGTCTATATCGGAGCGTTCTTTCTCTTCATGGGGCCTAGTGCGCCTCCTGTCGAGGGTTTGATGGGTGCCGCGTATGTCGGTCTCTTCGAGATGGGGATGGCCTTCATACTCTGGCTAAAGGCCCTGGAACTCTCGGAGAAAACCGCCGAGGTGAGCATGCTGATATACCTCTCGCCCTTCATATCCTTCATAATCATCCATATTTTCGTCGGTGAAGAGATTCTCATCTCCTCCGTTGTTGGCACGGTTCTCATAGTTCTGGGCGTTCTTCTCGGGACATGGAAGAGATGGAGTGAAGAGGAGCGCAAAGGTGTTAGGGGCGAGGTTTAGATGCTCGCTGGGAGGTGCTTCGAAAGCTTCGGATATATGTGTTAGCTCTGACAAAGAGCGGGGAAGAAGGTGGGGGGAGACCCCTTCATTTCGTGTGGAAAGCTCGGGAGTGGGTGTCGCCGATAGTATCCTATGCCTGCTCTGGCCCATCTCGGAGCATGATCGAACAGTGTGTTCGATGTTGGGTCCGCACATATCACAGGGGAGCGTTCGTCCGTATGTCGCTGAAGAATCATATGTTTGTACCAAAGAGTATATATTACAGAAAAGGGGTATGATGTCCGATGGCAATAATGAATGTCTTGGTAACCGTTGCGGTTCTCGCCCTTCTTGCCGCGGGCCCAACAGGCGTTCTCGGTGTCAGTACCGAGGATTTCGGCGGAGAGATGCCTGATCCCGGAGGAGGGTTTGACGGCGAGAACATTCGTTTCTCTTTCAATGTGGGAGAGTGGATTGTGGGAGACATATATGTCCATGATGTTCTTATGATTGAAAAAATCTATCTCCCCTATGCTCCGTTCTATGATTTTCGCTCAGAGCGCTCAACGTTCGAGATCTCCGCCTCATCATACAACCTTACCGTCAATGATTTCTCCTCGCCGAGCATAGTCTTAAGGGCGATGGGAGCGTCTTCTTTGAAAATAGAGGCCGGTTACGGAACAAGGGTGGAAAAAAGCGATTCCGGTCTGACTCTGGAAAATGATGGAATTTCTGGAGAGATTGTCACAGGAGGCGGTTTGACCTTTTCCGGCAGAAGCATCGACGTGTCCATGAAAAACGGAGATGTTCTTCTCATCCGCTTTTCCGTTTCTCCAGAAAGCTCCGAGAAGGATGTCGACGAGCTGCACTGCGCTCTTTCCAATGCCGTTTCGCTACGCCGACTGGGTGCCGAGGGATATCTGAAGGGCAAGGATTTTTCGTTCGTATCCTACAATGACCTCTCGATAATCCCTGTGGAGCTGGAGGAGGACAGAATGATATTTTCTGTTGCATCCGGCGATGCCGGCGGAAAATCCGTCTTTATTCATCTCTCTTCCTCAAACCTAACCAACATAACCGTTCTGCTCGACGGTGCTCCGGTAAAGGAAGGCAGCTACTACGATGCTCTGTTCTCCACAGGAAACGAAGCGCTCTGGAACTGCACCAGAATCGACGGCGAACTCGGCATAGCCGTGTACATACCGCATTTCTCCAAGAGAGTTCTGACCATAGAGGAAAGCCAGGAATCGGCCGCTGTCCTTCCGGGTGGCGGAGGTGTATCCCCGCTGCCGCTACTGGGGGCCGCCCTCGTGTCCGTATTTGCGGCGGTCATACTCATATGGAAGAGGAGCGAAAGGCCGTAAATTTTTTATATAACTATATGAAATGATATGTTCATGACGCAGTTTCCAGGTGCTCTCCCCCTGAATGTCTATCTCGGAGTGTATGAATTCATGCTTAGATTCGGGTTCTGGTACGGCATAAGCCTGATTCTCGCAATAGTCGTCTATTTTCATGCGCTCCTCAGCGGAATCGAGCCTCCCATGGTCTGGGCGTTCATAACCTTCGCCGTTCCTGTCGTGGGCGCCATTATCTATTCGGTATATTTCATATGTTTCTGGAAGGGATTGTGTGTTAGTGCGGAGGAAAAAGAGCATGCGAAAGAGGTCATAGAGAAATGGAGAGATACCGACCTGTCGGACACGAAAAAGAGGACCTTGGATGCTGTGGCGGAGCGCTTTGGTGAGGCGCCGGAACCTTCTGAAGACGGATATACCATGTTCGAACCAGGGCGCTCAGACGATTATGCTGCACCGTACAGGGAGAAATGGGCCGCTCGCGCGTTGAAAAACCTTTTAAGTACCCCGCAGATGCTCTTCCGTGAGCGTGGATTCCGTCGAATGGACCGAAAAATACAGACCCCGAACTCTGGATGAGGTCGTTGGTAACAGGGATGCCATAAGAAAGATGAAGCTCTGGGCAAAGGGCTGGATAGACGGCGTCCCCCTTAAGAAAGGTGCGGAGGCGAAGGATGAGATAATGAAAAAGAAAGCCCTGATACTGGCGGGCCCCCCCGGAGTGGGAAAGACAACCAGCGCTCTCGCCCTTGCTAGCGAACTCGGATGGAGTGTTATAGAGCTCAATGCATCGGATAAGAGAAGCGGAGACATAGTCAGAGAAATAGTGCTTACCGGAGCGCTAACGGAAAGTTTCAGAGAGGACGGGAGTTTTACTCTGTTCCGAGACGGTGAAAGAAAGCTGATAATCCTGGACGAGGCGGACAATCTCTCGGGGAGAGAGGACAGAGGAGGTGTGCAGGCCATAGTCGAGGCCATCAGAAAGGGTTCGCAGCCGATGATTCTGATAGTGAATGACCTCTACGCCCTGCAAAAAAGGTCGTCCGCCTTCAAGGGAAAGCACTCCCCCGCCGCCGTCGTGAAGTTCAGAAAACCGGATGCGCGGGACATAGAGAGAGTTCTGACCAGGATAGTACGGGACGAGGGACTGGAAATCGACAGAGAAATAGTATCGGAGATTGCCTACCGCTCCAGAGGAGATGTTCGAGGTGCTATCAATGACCTGCAATCGTTCGCATATTCGGGGCTGTCTGTGGACAACATAGCTGATGCCGGCGCCAGAGACAGAGAAACGGACATCCGAGAGGGGCTGAGGCGCGCCGCTTTCTCCGGCAGCATAAGAGACGCCAGAAAAGCCCTGATGGATGCTGGAGAAGATCCCGGCAACCTGCTAGCCTGGATAGATGAGGTGCTTCCGCGCCTGAGTTCCTCCAGAATCGAGCTTTTTAGAGGTTACAGGCATTTATCCATGGCAGACATCCATCTTTCCCGTGTTTACAGAAGGGGACAGTACTCCCTCTGGGCCTATGCCACGGAAGAAATGGCCGCTTCCCTGATGTTTATAAGAGATAAGGATCGCTTTCCTTCCAGTTTCTTCCCTCAGTGGATACTGAAAATGGGCCGGAGCAGGGGTGTCAGAAACATACGGAAGTCTCTGGCCGTCAAGATGGCGAAATATATGCACACCACCAGTGAAAGAGCGCTCCACGACGCGCTCCCCTACTTTCAGATACTCTTTAACAGAGACGAGCGCTTCATGTATGAGATGATATACCGCCTAAGATTGGAGGAAAATGAGGTCGAATACCTGATAGGGGACTCTGCGAAGGCGAAATATGCCGTTAAAGAGGCGATGAAAGGCAGAAAATCCCGTGAAATAAAGAAAGAGTCGCAGGCAACGCTTTTCAGCTTTGGCTGAGATTCTTTTTCATCCTCTTATTTCCTCTTTTAAGTTCTGGAATACACTCCGAAAAGATGTGGTGGGTGATTGCGGTGGTGCAGCAGGAATCGGAAAGAACGGTACTCCGTCAAATCAGCGGACCGATATCCAGATGCTGGTGAGCGGCACAAGAGCGGGTGTTTATCGCCGTGCCCTCTCCACTCTGTTAGAACGGGTGCTTCGGAGGCATGGTAGGAAATATTTATAAAAAGAAGGGCTTTTCACGGCCGTGAAGGAAATATTGAAAAAGGCCATGACAATCGTCAGGCCTGAAAGAAAAAGGACGCTCCCGTTCATGTGCCCCAGATGCGGTGCGGAGGTGGATGCCACAAGCCCGAGATGTCCGGGTTGCGGAGCGCATTTCCTCATAGGCATATATGTCTGCGGAAATTGCGGTGAGAAGGTGTCCGCCGATGAGGAGGTCTGTCCGAGCTGCGGAACCACATTCTTTACCGGAAAGGAGAGATATTTCTGCCCGGAATGCGGTGCGGAGGTAGAAAAGGATGCCACATACTGCGAAAAATGCCGCTCCACCTTCTGGAGCCCCGTAAAGAGGGAGTTTTGATTTCATACTCTGTCTTTTACGGTATGGACGGTGATTTCCAATCTCCCGCTATGGGTGTCCTTTCCGAGGATGCTACCACTTTCACACACTTTCATAGATTCTCGGATAAGCGCGTCCTTTCTCCGAATCCTGCGGCCATGCTGAAACACAATCGCATGCCCTCCGATTCCACGCCCTCTTCTGTCAGCAAACCTCTTCATTTTCACCCATGTCTCCTCCATAGTTTTATAAATCCCCTTACGAATCACTGTGCGGTGACAAAATGGATGAGATCGAAAAATTACCCGGCGTGGGGCCTGCGACCGCCGAGAAGCTCAAAGACGCAGGATATGACAGTATAATGGCAATAGCCGTGGAATCCCCGAGAAATCTCGCGGAGATAGCGGAGATAGGAGAGGGAATAGCTGCAAAGATAATAAATGCCGCCAAAAGGGCTGCCGACATCGGTGATTTTGAGAGCGGTACGGAGATAATGGAACGAAGGAAGGAGATAAAGAAGGTCACCACCGGTTCGAAGGCCTTTGATGACCTTCTGGGCGGAGGTGTTGAAACCGAGTCCATAACCGAGTTCTTCGGAGAGTTCGGTTCCGGAAAGACACAGGTCATGCATCAACTAGCCGTGAATACCACGCTCTTGAAGGAATATGGTGGCCTGGAAGGCGAGGTTGCCATGATAGACACGGAGAACACCTTCAGACCGGAAAGAATAGTGCAGATGGCGGAAGGTGTCGCAAAGAGGCTGGGCATGGATATAAATCCGGAAGACGTGCTTTCAAAGATTCATGTTGCCAGGGCATACAATTCCAGCCACCAGATACTTCTTGTGGATAAGCTGTTCGAAATCGCGAAGGAACGGCCCATAAAACTTGTTATCGTGGATTCTCTGACCGCTCATTTCAGGGCGGAATATGTGGGAAGAGGCGCTCTTGCCGAGAGACAGCAACTGTTAAATCAGCATATGCACAAGCTCCTGAAGTTCGCAACGCTGAACAACGCCGCTATCTGTGTGACCAACCAGGTAGCCGCGAAGCCGGATGCCTTCTTCGGTGACCCGACCAGACCCATAGGCGGACACATTGTTGGACATACCGCCACATTCAGGGTTTATCTCAGAAAATCGAAGGGAGACAAGAGGATTGCCAGACTTATCGATTCACCGAACCTTCCCGAAGGCGAAGCGGTGCTGAGAATAACCGAGGAGGGAATCATGGACTGATTCCGCGCCGCCTCCCGAAAACCACACATTTTCTGTCCCGCCGCTCACGAGAGACAAAAAGTATATAGACAAGATATGTAATAACCGTGCAAACTCCAAGGAGGAAAAAATCATGCTCGAAGAGATATCGGAACTCATAGGACTTCAGGTGTACACCTCGGACGGAATCTTTCTGGGCAATGTCAACAACGTTGTCCTTGACCTCGATACCCAGAAGGTTTACGGCCTGTTCATAGGAGATACCAACCCTCTTCTCGTAGAGGATTCCATGCCTGTGAACGTGCCTTACAGATGGGTACAGGCCATCGGAGACATCATCATACTGCGGTACTTTCCGAAGAGGGTGTCCGTAAAGAAAGGCGGAGAAAAACTCATGGAGAGCGCCTGACGCACCGTTAGGTGGGATTTTGAGGGAGTCATTCACAGGCATCATTAGTGATGGGAGGGTCCTGGTCGAAGATGTTGTCGAAGCGGGAAAAATCCATAGCAAAGGACAGACCGGAAAATTTACGGACGGAGGAAGGCTGTTTCTGACATTCGTGGAGGCGTTTTACCTGATGAACGAGGGAAAACTCAGGGTCGAAAACCTCTCTGTGGATGAATTTCTGAAAATGGCCGTTAATGAGACAGAGGATTTCGAGGTAAGATACATCGTCTATCACGACCTCAGGAAAAGAGGATTTATAGTGGCGGATGGAGAGCACATGAAAGCCGTAAGAGGGGGAGAGAAAGACGGATTTGCGGTCATTCCGGTTTACGAACGAGTACCTTTTTCCTTTGATGATATATACATGAAAGCGGGCAATATGGGCAGTATATTCGCTGTTGTGGACGGGGATGGGGACCTTACCTACTATCACGTCAAAGCCGAAGAGCCCGAAGGCCCCCTGGAAGAGTTTTCTGGAGAGGGAATTTCCATAGTGCTTCTTGAAGAAATGGGATTTGCGAAAGATTTCGGAGAGCTCCACAGAGAGGGATTCTATGGGAAGATAATCGGAAAAAACCTACATCTCTCCGCAATAGAATGTGCATATCTGGTAAAAAGAGGTATAGCCGAGGTCAGGGATGTCGGGGGGAGAAAGAGATCCGCAGGCAGCATAGTAAAAAAGATGAAAAGGAGGGATCCGGAATTCGGGCAGAAGATGAGAATATACGGCGACCTGCGCGACAGAGGGCTGATAGTGAAAACCGGTTTCAAATACGGTACGCACTTCAGGGTCTATGTGAGAGATATAGAGCATCACGCCCCCTATCTGGTCCACGCTGTCCCAGAGAACTATACCGGTACATGGCCGGAGATAAGCAGGGGGGTGCGTCTCGCTCACGGTGTGAAGAAGGATTTTCTGCTTGCGGAAGCATCAAAAAAGCCGAGATATCTGAAAATAAAAAGAGTGAGACTTTAAAGTAAAAAAGAGCACTAAATAGCCATATATGTTGAGGCTATTCCATAAGGGGATTCAGTATAGGCAATTCTCTTAAGAACTCCATCAACATATATCTATACTCTTATTTCCTTACTGCTATCATCCCATTTCTGGGCGGAGATATAAACAAAATCCCCATCAGATAAGTTTCCCCAAAATTTTGCATTTCCATATCCACTTTCAGAGCTTGTACTCTCCCCCCACCCAAGTACGCCCTCCCAATTATCATCATAAT
>JAJRVK010000034.1 GCA_024277315.1 archaeon
CACGGTATTCTCCAAGCAGAATAATGCAGATAATAAAGAGCATAACAGCAAGAGAACTGTTCAGAAGACACCCTGAGATAAAGAAGCGGCTGTGGGGAGGAGAGTTCTGGACGGATGGAGGCCACATAGACGCCGTGAGTGAGTATGGTAGCCTCGAAAAGATAAAGAGATATGTGAAAGAGCAGGGAGGAAGTTTAACTCAATTGCAACTATCAGCCTTCCGGTGAGGATACCCCGCAGCTTGCTGCGGTTGGGAGCTTCATTTATCGGGACTTTTAGGTCTGTGCATATCAGATAAGCTATATCCACAATATAGACAGAATAATGCCTTTTCAGGCATTTCTTCTCCACAATTAGGACATATCACACTATCACCATCAACCAATATCTATTGCCATATTTATGTTTTTTGGACATCCTTACTTTCAATATTTTGCTCTAACTGAAGAAATTGTTTACCATAGACACTATATCTCACTCTTAACCCCGAAATGCCTCTCGCACGCCTTCCTTATCCTCTCCTTCCCGACCTTCTTTATCGCTTTAGGGCTTGCAAATACATAGAACTTCCAGAGGTTGCGGTAGTTCTCTATGAATCCTTTTATCTCGGGAACCTCATGGACCATTGATACAAGGTTTATTATGCCTTTTTTCGGTACCTTGACGAGAACATCGGCCTCCTTCATCTGCATGTCTATGCTGGGAGCATGGATGATTATGTCCTCGAACTCTATTCCAAGGGAGGATGAGATGACCCATTCCGCGCTCTCCCTGTTCTGCAGTGCGGATTTCGGGCTTTCCGGCGGAGAAATGTGGTATGGTACGAACTTCTCCCTGTGCTTTTCACCGGAAACCATGTAGACCCTTTTGTAAAGCACCCTGTACTTCACTCCTTCGGCAAGCTTCTTTATCCCCTTATCACTAGAAATCAGATAATCTATCAGGGAATTGTCGCTCATCCAGTAGAGGTCCTCCATCCTCAGGGGATTTTTACCGCTTACAGCCATCTCCACGGCCTTTACGATCATCGAACCGGAAGAGGCTTTCGCATGGTGATAATATACCCTTTCGGTGAGGATGTAGCGCAGCCTGAGTATGTCCACGATTGTGGAAAGAGCGTCCCTCCTCAGTTCCCCGCTCTTCTCCATATTGAGGACGAGCCTGCTGTCTTCAAGGGTGAAATAGCGGAATATCCTGTCATCGTAATTGCCGTTGATTCCTGTGAAATACAGATCCCTGCGCACATAATCAAGAAGGTCGGCGCATATCGTACCTTTCACTATGTCCGAGAGATAGGTCTCGCCTTTTCCATAAAGGACCCTGAAAATTTCATCGATTATGCCGGCATCCCTGAGGGCATCGCCCAATTCTCCGTCTTTCAGGAGCACCCTCGCCCTTTTTTCGTCCATGTCATGCCTCGGAAACGCTTTCATCTCGTCCTCGAATGTGTGGCCGAAAGGAACATGGGTTATGTCATGCACCAGGGCTGCGGACCTGATAAGGACCTCATCGTCCTTTGAAATCTCCGCTCCGTTCATCCTGAGGGATTCCACGATTCTGGATGCCATGTGCATGGTGCCTATGGCGTGTTCAAAGCGAGTGTGCAATGCACCGGGATAAACGAGGTATGCGGTGCCCAGCTGTTTTATCCCTCTGAGGCGCTGCATCTCTCTGGTGTCGATTATCCTTATATCCTCCGTTCCAAGGAAGATGTCGCCGTGTACCGGGTCCCTGAGGGTTATGTAGGTGCCCATCAGGGGAGCATCGTATGAGAGTTTATAATTCCTTTCATCAGGTGATAACCCTTTTATCCCAGAGGATATTCCCAGCTGGTGATTCCATGAAACCCTCGCTTTCAAGAATTGTTCAGCAGCAGATCAAAAGCCCGTCTCCGATAAGACAGATAATGAAGATGGCAGACAGAAAGAACATAATAAACATGGGTCTGGACCCGGATGATGTCATCTCCTTCGGCGGAGGGTGGGTGAACCACGAAGCTCCCGAAAGATTGCGGGAGATATACCTTGATGTAGTACACGACAGGGAGCTTTTCCACAGGACAGGCGGTTACAGTGCAACCCCCGGAGACATGGAGACAAGAGAAGCTCTGGCCGAGATGGAAAGGCATCTTTTCGGTATGAACATAGGCCCCGAGAACATCATAGTCGGCCAGGGAAGTACACAGCTGACCCATGATATCTTCAAGACGATAGCGGACCCCGGGGACGGTATAGTCCTCCTTGATCCGACATATGCGAACTACGAGGGGCAGTTGATATATACCATAGGCAACGATATCGGGGACAGGATCGAAGCGAGGGTTTACAGGCTAAGAGTGATGGACACAGATTCCTGGCAGTTCATGCCGGATGTGGATGATGCCGTGGAAAGACTGAAAACCCTTTATTCCGTGAAAAAGCCCAAAATAATCATGTTCCCCGCACCGGACAACCCGACGAGCCAGATACCTCCCGAGGAATTCGCAAAGGCAGCTCTGGATTTAAGCAAGGATTTCGGCGGCTATCTCATACTGGATTTCGCCTACAAGACGCAGGTGTTCGGCAAAGAACCCTCGTATTTTTCATGGTCTCCGAGAGATCACGAGAACCTGATAGCCATACTTTCGAATTCGAAGTGGGGAAGGGGTCTCGGAAGAAGGCTCGGCTGGCTCGAAGCATCCGAGGAGGTAATATCGGGTATGGAAAGGACACAGCAGGTTACCATACTCTGTCCCGATACTCTGCACCAGATGGTAACCACCAGATACATCGAGGAATCCATAAAGGACGGTTCCCTGAAGCAGTATATAGAAGATGTGAAAAAAGACTATAAAAATGCGGCGGACATAACGATAAACGCCATAGACGAGCACCTTGGAATGAGGAGGCTCGTGCCGCAGGGCGGACTTTATACGGTCATGGACGTTGGTATGGATGGCGATGAGTTCGTTCCCGAGATTCTGAAAAACACCGGAGTTCTGTTCATACCGGGAATAGGTTTCGGTGAAAGCCTGAAAAATGCCGTGCGCATCTCCTACGGACCCCTGGTGAACGACACCGGGAAGATCGAAGAAGGGATAAAGAGAGTGGCGGATTATCTGAATAAAAAGAAATAGATTACTCCAGCATCTCCGGTTCCATCACAACTACATCCTTGACCGCCTTCATTCCCTTGAACGGGAGCACAAGGCGACCGTCGGCATCCGTCTGGAACAGCCTGGGTTCTATATCTTCCGCGGGTATTACCAGAACGTTTTTTATATCTCCCAGTCTCGTATCCACCACAAAGTCATCTATGACACCCAGTATCTCTCCGTCATTCGTCATCACGGTTTTTCCTCTCAGTTCGGTAACGAATTTCCTCATGATATTACCTCCTCACGAGTAATACACAGGACCTATATCAGTCTTTTTCTTTTTCACGCCCTTTCCGAGTTTCTCCATCATCCCCTCGTAG
>JAJRVK010000035.1 GCA_024277315.1 archaeon
ATTTCAGGAAGCTAAGAGAAAATTTCTGATATACAGTATGCTGTTGAATCTATGAAGCCCGGCATTCCATAACTCAAAGACGAGTTATGGCGCTCTTCTATCGCATAACTCTAAATGAGTTATGCAACAGAGCACGAAATCCGCAAACTTTATAAATCAGAAGGTTGAAGATATATACGGAGGTGATTCCGATGATGCTGGAGAGCGAGATTATAAAGATCTGGCATGAGGAATGGTACGACCGCCTTATGAACCCACAGAAGAAGACGATATGGGGCAACCGACTGCCCTCAACCTAAATCTTTATTAACGGAACCATTATCTGCGGCAGAGGTCTGATTATGGGAAGCATAAGACCGACATACATCAAGAGAGTCGCCCTCGAAATCGTAAAAAAGCATCAGGACATGGTCAGCGATGACTTTCAGGCCAATAAGGAGCTTGTGAGCAGGATAACCGATGTTCCGACCAAGAAGATGCGGAACAGAATCGCTGGCTATGTCACAAGGTACTATAAGGTAACCAAGAGAAGGCAGGAGCAGACATAGAAAATCTTTTTTAATATGCCCCTATGGAGGCTCATGCTGAAAACACCGCTCATCGCCGTCAATTACAAGGTCTATGCCGAGGCAACCGGAAAGAAGGCACTGGAACTTACTAAGAAGATAGAGGGGGCGGCAAAGGAATACGACGATACCGTTGTTATAATCCCGAATCTTGTTGACCTGAAAGCAGTTATCGAAATCACGGAACTCCCAGTTTTTGCCCAGCACATCGACCCTTACGGACCCGTAAGTCACACAGGCTCCATAACCGCCGAGATGATAAGAGAAGCAGGTGCCGCCGGAACGATGATAAATCACTCCGAAAGGAGGATGATTCTTGCAGATATAGATGCCTCTATAAGGAGAGCTAGAGAACTGGGCCTCGAGACCATGGTATGCACCAACAATGTGGATGTCACAGGTGCCGTTGCGGCCTTGAACCCAACATATGTCGCAATAGAGCCTCCAGAGCTTATAGGCGGAGACATCTCCGTTTCAACCGCAAAGCCGGAGGTTATTTCCGGTTCCGTGGAGATCGTCAACAGGATAAATCCGGAGGTGAAGGTCCTCTGCGGTGCCGGTGTAAAGAGGAAAGAGGATGTGAAAAAGGCCGTTGAACTGGGTGCAGAGGGAGTGCTCCTTGCATCCGGGATTGTAAAGGCAAAGGATCCCGAAACTGTCACGCTGTCTCTTTTGGAGGGTCTGCATTGATTCTATCGGATCGCGTCATTAAAGCCCTGATGGACAAAGGAAGGCTCTCAATAGAGCCATTCAAGGAGAAGTCGCTGACACCGAACGGGTATGACCTGTCCATATCCGAGATATACATACCATCGGTTGAGCGGAAGATCTCGGAAGGTGTTGCGGAGATACCTCCGATGACATGGTTCGCGCTCAGCACGGAGGAATATGTGAAATTCGGCCCGGAGATAACCGCACAGCTCTGGATAAGGACTTCCTGGGCAAGAAAGGGGATAATCGCGGCATTCGGAAAGATAGACGCAGGTTTCCACGGAACACTGACGTTTTCGGCCTTCAACGCCTCCCAGAAAACCGTCGAATTCCCCATAGGTGAGAGATTCGCGCAGATGGTGTTCGAATTGCTGACGGAGAGCGCGGAGCTCGAATATTCGAAGAGGTCGGGACACTATCAGGGTCAGAGAGGAGTGACTCTGGAGAGGAAAAATGGTTAGCTACTCGGTTATAGTTGTGGAACCCAAAACGGGAGGGAACATAGGAGCAATAGCGAGGTCGATGTACAACTTCGGACTGAAGGAACTGATACTCGTGAATCCCAGAGAGCTTGGCGATGAGGCATACACCAGAGCGATGCATGCGCAGGACATTCTCGATAATGCGGTAATAACGGAGAGCTTCGAGGAGGCGATAAAGATGGTTGACCTCGTAGCCGCAACCTCGGCCAGGACGACGCACGGAGAAAAAAAGACAATAAGGGTTCCGATGACTCCCGAGGAACTCTTCGAAAGGTTCGAATCCTATCCCGGAAAGATAGGTCTCGTGTTCGGCAGGGAGGATTACGGACTGTACAACTAGGAACTCATGAAGTGCGATCTGTTTGTTACAATACCTGCAAACCCGGATTATCCTGTTATGAACCTTTCGCATGCCGCCACCGTGATATTTTATGAACTGTACAGAAGGGGGGCGGATGAGAAGGTGAAGACAATGGCATCTGCCGAAGAAAAGGAGAAACTTTTCACCTTCTTCGATGAACTTCTCGGCCATATTGACTGGCCGGAATACAAGAGAAACCGAGCAAATATGACATTTCGCAGGCTAATATCAAGAGCAGGGCCGACAAAATGGGAATTCCATACTCTGGCGGGAGTTATAAGAAGAGCCTGTGAGAACATCGAAAGATCTAAAAATCAGAAAAAAACACAATAAAGATTCACTTCTTTTTCTCCTCTTCTTCCTCCATCTCTTTGTTTGTCTTTTTTCGAATGAGATATACGAAGAGAGCGAGTATCAGGAAAACGATGATTATGGCAAGGATGCCCCAGAGCACATAGAATGGGTTCTTTTCACCCTCAACCTCCATATTCCATGTATAATGGCTTGTGGCATTATACTCGTCACCGGCAACGACCTCTATGGAGAAATCTCCTGCTTTTTCCGGTTTTACAGCCGCTATTATCCCATAGATACCGTCACCCGCCATACCGTCCCCATGAAGTCCGTCATCATACATTGTCAGTTTGCCAGTAAGCTCCGAAACAACATAAACCGTGATGTTGTCTCCGTCGGGGTCGCTTATTTTTGCCGTTATGGTAAGATTTGTTTCCTCGTCGAGGGCAAGTTTTCCCGGTTCTACCGTTATTTCAACGATGCTCGGGGGAGAATTCGATGTTCTGAGGAAATAGGCGCTCCACACCACAACGGTCCTTCCGTACTGGTCCTGAAAAGTATGCCTGCCATCGGTCCAGGCCACACCGAGCGAAGATATCGCCGAAAATCTCTGATTCCATTTCTCCGATACAAGGGTTTTCTGATCACCACCAAGAGTGCCGGTTCTGATGACATCCGTACCATTAACCGTCTCCACCCATACCACCCTGTCTCTCCATATGTCCGGGTATCTCTGAGGATTTTCGGAGTCGTAGAGTCTGAACTCTTCCCCGCTGCTGAGGTTCTTTCCATAGATGGACGGGAAACCGTCTCTCATGTCCACCCATACCACCGTATCTCCGTACACTGCGGGTTGAAACTGGTTATGTGGTTCTGAGGTTACCTGAAACTCCCTCCTTTCGGACAGGTCGTAGGCATAGATATCTCTGTTACTGTCTCCAATATCGTTCCGGTAGTCCTTCCATACGACAATGTTCCCGGATATATCCACATCTCTCTGTTCGTATATATTTTCGCATATCGGAAATATGGCAAAGGAAGCCTCTCCCGCACCGTATGGCGCATCTTTCCAGTTCGGAATCCCGTCCCCGTCCGAATCGACAGAAAGGTCATAGGCATAGATGTCTCCGTCGAGCCCGTTCCTGTAATCTATCCACACGACATAGTGACCCCATATTCTAGGGGCGACCTGATTTTCTGCGCTGAATGTCAGTCTTGTACCGTTCTGCGGCTGGTCCGGATCTCCGAGATCATATATGTAGATATCAGCGTTACCGTTTCTCCAGTCCTCCCAGACAACGAGATTCTCCCATATATCCGGATTCTGCTGGGCCGAATATCTTCCGCCGTCCCCGGAATACTGGGTGCATATCGCAATTTCCCTCCGAGAACTGATGTTATACAGGTATATGTCCGGGTTTCCAATGCCGGAGCCCATATATCCGCCGTACGGGTCGTTTCTGTAGTCCTCCCAAACAACAAGTCCGCCGTAAATACGCGTGTTCATCTGCGGATAATCCGAAACGGACAGCCTCATCTCCCTGAATTCCGCTCCGGCACTCATCGGGGACAGAAACAAGGGTATGAGAAGGCTGAGCGTCACAATCATCGATAGCTTTTTCATCAGTCTCGTTTTCCTCACACATTTGCGGGATATAAATCTTTCCTTGATCCTGACAATAAGCTTTTTAATCGTGCTTCGATGGTGTTGCGGTGATTCCGTGAAAGTTCTTGTAGTAGGCGGCGGAGCCAGAGAGCATGCGATAGCGAAGGCCCGGAAAAGGAGCGGTGCGAGGATATACTCCGTTATGAAGAACAGAAACCCCGGAATATACAGGATTTCCGAGGAAGCGACCATCCTGAGCGAGAATGACATAAGCGCCGTTGTATCGTGGGCAAAGGGAAGGGTTGATATCGCATTCATAGGGCCGGAGGCACCTCTGGAGGCGGGACTGGTGGATGCTCTCGAAGATGCCGGCATACCGTCCGTAGGGCCAAAAAAATCTGCGGCAAGGATAGAAACATCCAAAGAATTCATGAGAAATCTCATGGAAAAGAACGGAATAGAGGGCTCTCTGAATTACCGGGTGGTCGAGAACCCAGAAGAGGGCAGGGAGGCTCTGGAAGAAATAGGAGATTTCGTCATAAAACCCATAGGATTGACAGGGGGCAAGGGCGCCAAGGTCTTCGGGGAGCACCTGAAGGATATGGATGAGGCAGTGCTGTACCTCAAAAAGATATTCGAAGGATACGGGGGCGGTAAGGCGGTCATCGAGGAAAGGCTCGAAGGCGAGGAATTCACCCTCCAGGCATTCGTGGATGGAAAAAACCTCGTTCCAATGCCGCTTGTGCAGGACCATAAGAGAGCGTATGAAGGAGATACCGGGCCGAATACCGGCGGCATGGGCTCATATTCCATGGAGAATCACATGCTTCCGTTTGTCAGAGGGGACGAGTATGAAAGGGCGCTCGGAATAATGAAGAAAGTTGTTGCGGCCATGGAGAGAGAGGGAACTCCTTACAGAGGAATACTCTACGGCCAGTTCATGCTGACATCGAGCGGACCTAAGATAATAGAGTTCAATGCGAGATTCGGAGACCCCGAGGCAATGAACGTTCTGTCTCTCCTTGAAACGCCGCTTACCGAGATTTCCGAACGGATTGTGAACGGAGAGCTGAAATCAGCGGAGTTCCTGAAAAAGGCCACCGTATGCAAGTATGTCGTTCCGGAGGGATACGGGATAAAATCAAAGGCGGATGTGCTTGTTGAAGTGGATGAGAAAGCGATAAAAGACGAGGGCGCCGAGCTGTTTTACGCATCGGTCAATGATAAGGGCGGTGAGATATACACCACGACATCCAGAACACTGGCCGTGCTCGGCATGGACGACGATATAGAGAAGGCCGAGGAAATGGCCGAGAGAGCGCTCTCCCATGTTAAAGGAGAGGTTTTCAGCAGACACGACATCGGAAAGAAGGAGCTTATCGAAAAGAGGATAAAACACATGGAGGAACTCAGGAGGAATCCGGATAGAACCCGTTGAAATCGCGAGGAAACTGATAAGAATACCGAGCAGAAGCGGATACGAATCCAGAATAGCGGAGGAAATAGAGGCTCTCCTGTCTCCGATAAGTGTCAGAAGGCAGAAGGTCGGGGATATAGGCTTCAATCTGATAGCGGAATACAGATGCTCCGAAAAGGCACCGACAATAATACTCAACGGCCACATGGATACCGTGGATGTCACCGAAGGATGGACAAGAGACCCGTTCTCCGCAGAAATCGAGGACGGAAGACTGTACGGGCTGGGGAGTTCAGACATGAAAGGGGGGCTCGCCGCTCTTATATGGGCGTTCAAGAAAGCGGTAAAGGAAAAGCTTCCGGTGAATCTCCTATTCACCGCCGTTGTCGACGAAGAAATAAACTCTCAGGGTGCCTTCGAGCTCCTCAAAGAGATAAGGGGAGATATGGCAATAATTGCGGAACCTACGGATGAGAAGATAATGCTCGGGGCCAGAGGAAGATTCGCCCTCGATGTGGTATTCCATGGAAAATCCGCACACGGTGCGAGGCCACATAAGGGTGCGAATGCCATAATATGTGCATCCGAGTTTCTGAGCAAGCTTGGCGAAATCCCGCTGAGGGTCCATGAAAAAATGGGCACCGGGTCGATGACTCCGCTGAAAATCACAGGCGGGGACGATTTTCTCTCGGTTCCGCATATCTGCACCGTTGTTTTGGACAGACATATCGTACCGGGAGAAAGCAGAATGGATGTGATGGAAGAATTCAGAAAACTGTTGGATTCTGTAGAGATTGGCTGCAACGCGGAGATAAGGTGGCATTCGAGACCGACACCATTTCTCGAAGCGTATGAGTTTTCACCGGAAACAGAGTTCATTCGTGATTTTGTCGGTTTATACAGGGAAAAATACGGCTTTTTCGGAGCAACATACGGCGAATCCGTGGGAGATTACAACCTGTTCGCGAAAAGTATGCCCACGGTCGTCTACGGGCCCAAAGGTGCGAACTGGCATTCCGGTGACGAGTATGTCTTTATAGATTCAGTCGAGGCCGTGGCAAAAACATATTACGAATTCCTGAAAAGGACCGGTGAAAAATATGAAGGAAAAAACACTTGAGATACTGTGCTGCCCTCTATGCATGGGCGAACTCGACCTGATAAATCCGGAAAAGTACGGCGAATCGATAGTCTCGGGCATATTGAAATGCAAAAAATGCGGAAAAGAATACCGTATAAGAAAAGGGATTCCGGACCTCGTACCTTAGGCATTCTCGGCAAGATACAGAAGCAGTTTTATCTCCTCTATGCTGAACCTACCGGTGGATTTCAATCCTTCCGAGTCCTTTTCCCGAATCATCTTCAGTATCGTCGGATTTCCGCTGGTTAGGAGATGTATCTTTTTCAGAGCGTCGCCCTCCCCGATACCGAGGAATTCTCCGGTTTCCTCCCTTGTCAGACCGGACAGGTGATACTCGCTGACAACTCCCTTTTTCACATCGCCGGGCCCGTAGAATCTCGAATAGTAGGGGGTATCTTCCCTTGCGGTGAAAACGAG
>JAJRVK010000036.1 GCA_024277315.1 archaeon
GTGGATATCAGGCCAATGTATGACGAGCTTATACCCGCTATTACGGCTCCCACTGATTTGAAGAATAGCGCACTTATCACCATGTAGATCGTCACCGCCAGCAGGAAGAGGAACATCCATAAAGCCACCATAGCTCCGGGTGAGAAGAGATTTTCCGTCCTTCTTTCGAGTACGGAGGAATCGTGGAAAAGATGTGCTATGTTTCTTCCGGACAGTATGGAAAATCCGAAGATTGAAGCGGCAAAAACAATGTGCAGGCCATCCAATCCGAGTATGTCCGGAAGAAGGAAGAGCGCTCCTATGCAAAGGAGAATCACTCCGATAGATATTCCCCTACATCCTTTCACGGACACACTCAGTTACGCGGGTTTAAGAACCTTTTCGGAAGAGGTAACAGCGTGGAACTCTCACTTCGGAGAGGCCCGAAGTAGATATATGTCGTAGACCCCTCCCGACTCCCGCTGGAACACGAGATACGCCTCACCTTTCCATACACAGACCGATGGATTTTCAGCGCCGCTTTCCGTGAATTCGGATGAAAACTCGCGCCCTTCCATCTCACCGCTCACCGTTATTCCGTTGCCCGAGTTCCAGCAGAGCGCCCTCTCTTTTCCGTCGAAGAACATTGAGATCGGAGAGAGCACGGAAGCCGGTCCGAGATTAATATGTGACCAGGATAGCCCTCCGTCTTGGCTGTATGCCAGATGAGCGCTCCCAGAGAATCCGGAACCTTCGAGCCACGAAATATAAATCTCATCTCCACTAGCGGAAATCCGGATATATTTCGAGACATCGGCCCCGCTCACGACCTCGACGGTATCCGCAGGCAGGAATTTCCCTTCTATTTCCAGGATCTTTTTGAAATACACCGTATCATTGAACACCCAGGAAACACAGAAACCGCCGGAAAAAGAGGCTATTGCAGGGGGACCCGTGCCGTTGTCCGATACAGAGGCGATATGTTCCCACGAACCGTTTTCCGATTTTCGGATTATCCGGATGCCGGTCTCCGGATATTTCACGGTGTATGCAACATAAACACCGTTTTCTCCGGCGGATATCGCCGGATAATCTCCGGCGCCTATAGTTGTTGGCTCGCTCCAGGAAGAACCGTTGTCACCGGAGTCCATGTAAACGATATCGGAGGAGCGCTCCATCCACATCACATGGATTTCTTTTCCATAGGCGGAGACGAAGACCTTGCCCGGGTTGTAATCATCCCCTGTCATCTTTTCCGGATCGGACCATATCTTTCCGTCAGAGCTCCAAGAATGATAGACATAGCCTCTTTCAAGGGTTCTCTCCACCCAGAAGACATGTATGCGGTCACCGGTTGATACGGCGAATGGCCATACGGAATCGGCATCCGAACGGCTGATATCGAGCGCTCTAAAGGTTTTCTCTTCGCCACTCTGGAAAAGCAGAAGCGCCGCAAATACGGAAAGGAGCAGACACACCGCAACGAGGATTCGAATGACCCTTTTTTCCATGTTATCGAAGAGCATTGCACGCATACCATTTAACTTTTGCTGAGGTCCGACCCACTTCTTTATGATACCGATATACCAAAAAAACTAAATACGGTCATACATATATAGGGACGGGGACCTATCGTCTCCAGAGGTGAAAGTTATGAAAAGAGAGAAGAGTAGAAGGAGCGGCAAGGCAGTCGTCACGATTTTTTTAGCTGCGATACTGGGATTGTCCGCCACAGGGGTTTATTCGATATCAATGGAAACTGCTTCGGCGGCAGCTCCCAATTCGGGGACGGTAAAGGCAGTCGGCTCATGGACTGTTATGATATATCTGGACGGTGACAACAACCTGGACACATATGGGGATGCGGACCTGTCCGAACTTCAGACAGCGGGGACCGTTGCGGGTGTCAGCGTCATAGTCCTGAAGGATGACAGCGTATCCGGCGATTCCACCTTCTGGGTAGGAAGCGACGGGGGAGCGATATCTCAGGTCACGACGGGATTGCCTAGCTGGTGGCCGGCAACAGACGAGCTGGATATGGGCGATGTCAATCTTCTGATAAATTTCATAGAATGGTGCATGGCAAACTATCCTGCCGAACATTACTGGCTGGATATGTGGAACCACGGAGGTTCGATGGAAGGCGAATGCTGGGATGATACGGATGGTACCAACATAGACCTTCTGGACCTCCGCACAGCACTCGAAACAGTACATAGGGACACGGGAGACTGGATAGATGTTCTTAGCCATGATGAGTGTCTGATGGCGGAGAACGGAGTGAATTACAACCAGATGCCTTTTGTGAATTATACCGTAGCCTCGGAAGATTCCATAGGCGGAGACGGTTTCGAATATCAGAATGTGATGCCGCATATAAACAATAATCCTTCCATAAGTCCGGCGGATTTCGCCTTGGCTATATGTGATGAGTATTATCTGTTCTATGGGACATCAGGCATATACACAACTCTCTCGGCCATAAACAACACACTTTATCAGTATTATATGGTCGAGGCTCTCAACGCATTCGGTCAGAAGCTCATGCACGCCGCAGGCACCTACAACACCCAGATTACCACTGCCAGGGACAACGCCGCATCATGGCAGGCCACACTATACGATTACGATAGCGACATGGTGGATTTCTGCTACCAGATACAGTCCCAGATTCCCTCGACCACCGATGCCGAGATATACAATGCAGCGGAGAGGTTGATTAACATATCCGACCCCGATGCCGACGGTGCCGGTGTTATAATGATGCACAATCAGAATGCCGGAGAATACGGCATAAAATCATATGTGGAGGATGGGACCACATACCGTACCGACTACGACAATTCGATGATTTCGGTGGAGACAAACTGGGATGATTTCGTAAAAGCGATGCTCGCTTCCACGGACTATCCCAATGAAGAACCCGTAATCGAGATGCTGACTCCGGTTGCCGGAGAGAAAATATATTCTCAGGCGAACATCTCGACGATTCCTACGGTCACCGTTTCCGGCACGGTGAGGATATCCGGTACGACAGCAGATTCGGACGGTACCGTCAGCAGGGTCGAAATATGCATAGACAGGGACTGGTGGAACACCACGGCGGTCACCCTGAATGCCGATGGCACTTGGTACTATGACTGGAACACCAGCCTTGTCCCGGAGGGCCCGCATCACGTGATGGTCCGGGCATACGACGGCCAGGACTGGTCCGAATATTACGAGCACGCCTGGCTGGACGTCGTTCACAACCGACCTCCTGCTGTTTCACTTCTGTATCCCGTCGGTGGGGAGATAACCTCGGGAACCGTCGATATCCGTTGGAACGCCACGGACCCGGACGGCGATCCGCTCACCATAGATATCTATTACAGCACCGACGGTGGAAAAACATGGAATACAGTGGCCACCGGAGAGCCAAATGACGGCTCCTATCTCTGGGACACTACTCTTCTGGCCGACGGAGTGAATTATATCATCAGGATAAACGCCACGGATGCCGCACCTCAGACCACCACGGCGGAGTCCGATCCGTTTTCAATAGACAACATTCCCGATGACCAGTGGTTCCTCCAGGTCCAGACGCCCGGAATCGCGGGCTATCAGAACCTGAGCATGGAACCTGTCGAGCTTGCTGGAAATTCTGTGACCACGGACATAACCGATGCCGGACAGTTCCTCATAGGTTCGACGGGATGGATGACACACACCTTTGCGGACGGAAAGAGTCTGAACGGCAACTGGACCTTCAATGTATGGGGAAAAGTTACCGATGGGACCGCCATTTCGGGCTATCTTTATGCAAAGATATACAGATACGACGGTGTGAACCAGACCCTGCTCTATACGACTGCGGACGATGATGAGGATGTTGGACTTTACGAGAACCCGCATCTCTTCACATGGACCGACGTCGTTACTGGCTCCATAAACGCAGGGGATGCGATTGCCGTGGAGATATGGCTGGATGCCACATCCGGCTCCACATCAAGTTTCATCTCGGACTATGCGGA
>JAJRVK010000037.1 GCA_024277315.1 archaeon
AGAGAAAGAGCGCCCGGACCTGCGAGCATCGGCGTTCCCAGCGGCACAACAGCTATGTTTCCCGGTGGCAGGTTTATGTCCTTCTTTCTCTTTGACCTGGGTTTGTCCCCCTCCCTCATCATCTCAAAGCCCGATAAAAGCATGAGAAATCCGCCTGCGATCATTAGGGCATTTATCGATATTCCAAGGTAATCCAGTATTAGTTTGCCCACGAATGCGAATATCGTAAGGAAGGAGAATGCCACCAGATTGGATAGTCTCGCAACATATCTTCTGGCCCTTTCATCCATTTCGTATGTCAGAGAAAGGAATAGAGGCAGAGATGCAAAGGGGTCTATGACCACGAAGATCGGTATGAATATCAGAAGGAATTCATTTAGCATACTGCGAGAGCGCTCTCCCGTATTTATATCTTTACGATTTCCCATTGTCAAACGCCGAAAAGCGCTCATAGCGTTTCGGGCAAATCTTTATAATAGGATGGATTATCGCCACCTCACCTAAAGAAGGCCAAGGCTGAAAAGTTCGGTCCGGGCCTTTGAAAGAGAAAGAAGGTGAAAAAACTAACGCCAGTTCGGTTGACACCTTCCGCAAAAAACCATAAGAAGGTGAAAAAATGAATGCAAAAGAATATGTGGACAGTGTGATAGAGACCGTGAAGGCGAAGAACCCGGCTCAGGCTGAGTTCCACCAGGCGGTAGAGGAAGTTCTGAACACTCTGGTGCCTGTCCTCGAGAAGGAGCCCAAATACGTGAAGCACAAGATACTGGAGAGGATCACAGAGCCAGAGAGGCAGATAATATTCAGGGTCACATGGGAAGACGACAACGGAGAGATACAGGTCAACAGAGGAATGAGGATAGAGTTCAACAGTGCCATAGGTCCCTACAAAGGAGGGCTAAGGTTCCATCCAACCGTTAACGTCGGCATAATCAAATTCCTCGGATTCGAGCAGATATTCAAGAATGCTCTTACCGGACTCCCCATGGGTGGCGGAAAGGGCGGCTCCGACTTTGACCCGCACGGAAAGAGTGATTCCGAGATAAGGAGATTCTGCGAGAACTTCATGATGGAGCTCTACAGGCACATAGGTCCCAACACTGACGTTCCTGCCGGAGATATAGGCGTTGGCGGAAGAGAAATCGGATACATGTTCGGAACATACAAGAAGATAGTGGACAGGTTCGAGGGCGTCCTTACAGGAAAAGGACTCAACTGGGGCGGTTCGCTCATAAGACCCGAGGCAACTGGATATGGTGCCGTTTACTATCTCATGGAGATGCTCAAATCCAAGGGCACGGACCTTAAGGGCAAGAGGGTTGCCATATCCGGAAGCGGAAACGTGGCCCAGTTCGCCTCCGAAAAGGTCAAGCAGCTTGGAGGAGAGGTTATAACATTCTCGGATTCGAGGGGGTCCATGTATCTGCCCGATGGGCTTAGCGACGATATATGGAAAGCCGTCTATGAGACCAAGGCCATAAAGCACGGAAAGCTCGAAGAGGTCGCCGAGAAGTTCGGTCTGCCCTGGTACCCCGGAAAGAAGGTCTGGGAAGTCGCTGCGAAAGAGGGCGAAGTTCATGTCGCGATACCGAGTGCGACCCAGAACGAGATCGACCTCAATGATGCCAAGATACTCACCAATGCTGGTCTCATAGCCGTATCCGAGGGAGCAAACATGCCTTCGACCCTTGATGCGATAAAGCACTTCATGGACAACGGTGTTCTGTTCGGACCTGCAAAAGCAGCGAATGCTGGCGGTGTGGCCGTTTCCGGACTTGAAATGTCCCAGAACAGCATGAGACTCCAGTGGACCAGAGAAGAGGTCGATGAGAAGCTCCACCAGATAATGGTGAACATCTACAATACCGGAGCGAAATACGCAGAGAAGTATGGAGAGCCGGGAAACCTCCTGCTCGGTTCCAACATCGGCGGCTTCGTGAAGGTTGCCGATGCCATGATAGATCAGGGAAACTACTAAACCCCTTTCTTTTACCCTCTATTTTAAATTGAGCGAAACTTAAATATACTTTAGATGTAATAGGTGTACGTGAACAGGTGGGCAGTTCTTCTGGTGTTGCTCGTCCTTATGGCCCCTCCCATTTACGATACTGCGAAAGGAGACGGGGTAGCTGTGACGGTTTTGCATGGATATTCCGGGCTGAGGGAGAATCTGCAGCTCGCATACATCGATGTCACGGGAAATTCGGAGAGGATGCATCTTTTCCTCAGCATAGCCTCATTAAATCCGGGTGAGGAGCTCGCCATCCTCATACCTTTGAGGACACATCCATCC
Organism: archaeon; assembly: GCA_024277315.1. GTDB lineage: Archaea > Thermoplasmatota > Thermoplasmata > WALJ01 > WALJ01 > WALJ01. The sequence continues at coordinate 2,294 of JAJRVK010000037.1, forward strand.
GGGATTTCTCTTGAAAAGATGAACAGCTCAGATTTCCGCCACAGATATGGATTCTCCGACATCCACGAGTTACACATCAAACAGACGAACGGTACCGAAAGATTCAGAAAAGATATGAAAACAGGATTTGTACTGACGATGGGAGCAGAACTGGGTGGGATTGTGGGCATCATATACCTTATTCTTCCATCCAGCTCCAGGCCAGCCAGTGGGGGTTTAACTTCCTATGAACACTATGAGACGAAAGGGTTTTCAGTGGATGTCTATTCCTTCAATTCAAGCGATTCTGTTTATGAATTCTACAAAGCTAGACATTTGCATGTCCCATCGAGAGTTGTGGAGACCATAGAAAGATACGGGAATTTTTCTGTGGCGTTTGTGAATACAATAACTAAGCCGCCCATACCTGAGGACAAATACTATGCTCTGGAGACCTATGTTCCAGATGTAATGGACGATTTCAGGGAATTCGTGGAGACTCATGATGAAATTCGTATGTATGGTTATCTGTCCTTCTTGGATACAGAACTTAATGATATGATAGATAGAGTATACGATAAATTGGAAGAATTGAATTATTCGATCCCTCTTCTAGAGTATTTCAGAGACCTGGTTCTGGCCACATACGGTATGGGAGACCTCGAAGGCTTTGAGATAGCCATGACGCTGCCACTTTATGAAGGAAAGGCGTTTTTCCCTCTGGGCACGAGTCCGGCATGGGGAAAGATTGGGAGAATTGAGATAATGTTCTCCTGCCCGGACTTCATGTCCCTTTCCTTCGACAGGGCGATGGAAGAGGCATATGCCGGCGGAAAACACTATTATCTCTGGAAAGCAGAGAACTCGGCGCCGGATTACGATCTTGAGGGTGAACTGACATACTCGGAGGACACATGGAAACCAACGAGATACGCCCTGAACGGCATTCTTTACGACCTTTCGCCGATACTTGTCTTTCTGATATATCTTTCTGCAACAGCTGTGATTATATGGTTGCCTGCAGAATTCTATGTCAATAGAAAAGGTCTGAGAGACATGAGACGCAGAGACGTTCTTTCTCTGTTTATACGCTCATATGTCGATGCCCTGCTTTCTTTTGTCCTTGGACTGATAATAGTCCTCGCTCTGGTGCTCACAGGCTGTCTCTCAGAAAGAAGAAAGATGGTTCGTGTTTCGGAGCTAAGGACAGAATTTCGCACATCTTTTTATATTCTCTTTATCGCACCAATCATCTTCTTCTTTATGTTCTCCTATTTGCTTTTTACAACACTCACTAGGGATTATTTCCACAATGTCATGCTCTTTTCCTTCGCCTTTGGAATCTATTTCGGATTTATCTTCCTCTCCCACATTCTCATGTACAGAGGAATGAAGGCCATTAGCCTCACACATTCAGGAATAATGACGAGGATATATCTTGGAATCGGCACATCTCTTTTCTTCATCTTTCTGTTTCCCTTTTTGATCTTAAATCCACCGCTCTCCGAGATGGCCTGTGGACTGAGCATTATTATTATGGTAATGTTCTTTATTCCGATCATAACAGGCGCTTCTGCCCTCAACGGCATTTTCCAGTATTTCGAGCGATTGAAGTCCGGATAGGCTCTATGTTTTTATATCATCCTTCATTCTCTCCCTGTGCTTTCCAAGGATTCCAATCTCAGAAGGGTTTTTCGGGGCGATTTCTCAAAGCTCTGGGTCGGGCAGTTAATCTCGAACTTCGGAGATAACTTCTTTTATATTGGATTGATGGCTACAATTCTTTACAGGATGAAACTAGGTGCCGAATATCTCGGCCTTCTGATGGTGATGATGGCGGTGCCCACCCTTGTTTTCGGCCCTATTGCAGGTAGCTATGTGGACCGCTGGAACAGGAAGCATGTGATGATTGTGGCCGATATTCTGAGAGGGATGATAGTTCTTTCTCTGGTATTTTATGCCGAACTCTGGTACATATACGGCTCGATATTCATGCTCGCTGTTGTCTCAAGGTTCTTCTATCCCGCACAGACAGCGATAATTCCCGATATCGTCGATAAGGATGTCCTCATGTCCGCCAATTCCTTTTCCCAGACAACCTATATGCTCTCGGCGATCCTCGGTCCTGCCCTCGGTGCCGCTCTTATCGGATTTTTCAGCATAGATTTCGTCTTCTTTTTTGACGGCATCTCTTTCTTCATCTCGGCATTCTTCATACTCATAATGAGGTTCAGCGGAGCGGTAAAAAACAGAAAAAAGAAGGAAAATGTCTGGAAGGAAACACTGGAAGGCATAAGCTTCTCCAGAAAGAGCCCTGTTATCCGGGGAATAATGATCTATGTTTTCGTGCTCATGCTGTTCTTCGGCGGATTCAGCCCGCTTTTTATGATATTCATAAGGGATGTTCTGAAGCTGGGGTTATTTCAACTCGGCGTGCTTCAAGGGCTCCAGGGTGTGGGCTCTCTCATCGCCTCTCTGGTCATAGGGATACTGGGTGCCGCTTTTTCAAAGAAGAATATGGTTTTCGGAGCTTCCCTGACAATAGGAGCGACATTATCCGTGCTCGTAATCTTCCCATATCCATTCGTAGCATTTCAGGCGATGGCATTCTTCGGAATAAGCGTGGTTTTCTTCAACACCCCTCTCACAACACTTCTTCAGGAAGCCGCTCCAGACAATATCAGAGGAAGGGTTTTCGGGGCATTCGGAGCGCTCATGCAGGTTGCCGCCCTTACATCCATGGCTGTTGAGTCCATTGCGGCGGGCATCCTCGGAGTCAGTATCGTTATGTTTTTCGTGGGAATTCTGACAATAACATTCAGTCTCGCTTTCTTTTCGAAGAAAAAGAACAGGGAGATATTCAGATAATCAGAGAGCGCTCATCAGGATTATTCCGCCTATAACCATGACCATGCCGCCTATCTTGCTTGCGCTCAGCTGTTCATTCAGGACCATGTAAGATAGAATTGCGACTATTATGGCGTTTGAGCTGGCTATGGCCACGCTGGGACCTGCCGCTCCTGTAGTTACAGCCCTTTTTATAGTGTACATGCCGAGCGCTAGAAACACCCCGGCAAGTATCGGAAGCACCAGGAGTTTCATGTCAGTGCTCTGGACCGCCCTCTGGAAACTCCCCGTGTACAGGCCGTATGCCAGAAAGATAACACCGACCGCTCCCGCTGAGAGCCATATGAGATTTGCCGCGAATATGCTATCCATTCCTCCGTGCCCGGCCAGCTTTACCATGAAATTGGTGAGCGCAAACATTATCATGGTTGCTATTGCGTACATCCACCACTGCATATCCGTGAATAGCATATAGGATAAAAGTCTAATCCCAGAACCTCTTCGTCTTCGCATAGTTTATCTCGGCCTGAAGTATGTCCTTCAGGAGCTCCCATTCGCTCCTGTGATATCTGGAGAGTATGCGGTTTGCCGTGTCCGGACCTATACCTCTTCCTGCAAGAACCATTGCGCCGTCATGTCCGTAGTGCATGATTATCTACGCGCTCTTAACCAGCCACCTTATCCTCTTCAATTCCCCGGGTTCGAGGGCCTTTTTTCCCAGTATCTCCTGAAACTCCTTCTGATATGGTCGAATCATGGCTATCATCGTTGCACCGCATCTGTTGCATCTCATGCCGTCACGCACCTCTGAGACCGTTGCCCTCCTCATGCTCCCGCAGTTCAGGCACAGCAACCTTATCTCCCTGTTCTCAAGCCTCTTTTTGACAGTCTTCAGTATCTCCATGCTGGGCCTGGATGGAATAACTGCACCGCCTTTCTGCCTGAGACCCATCCTACCTATGTCGGATAGCTTTGCCCCAGTTACCTCGATCTCTCCGCTCCCTATCATCTCAAGGACCTTTCTCGTGTTCTCGGTGTCCATGTCCTTCCAGAGGGTCATCCTAACGGCTTCCTCGAAAACAGGCGTTCCCCTGTATATCTCGATTATCCTGTCCATGTTCACGCTCCTCATGTCCGCCCCCTTCTCTATTATCCCGAGCTTCTTTGCAGAATACAGGAAGCGCCACTTGAAGACCTCCGAGGATTTCAGGACTATCCTGAGCATGGCCTCCAGAGTCTCCGGTCGGATGCTCTTCAGAGTCTCCTCTATCTCGCGGGCACCGAGGTTGAAGGATGCCTGAAACATTATCCGATATGGGTCAACGCTGGTGTTTATCCCCGCACCATATCTCGCAGAGAGAAGGGAGCTGAGAAGATGTGAAAGCGTGAGATTCACATTGGTTCCGAAGCATGCGTTCATAACTATGTTATCTCCTTCCTCTATCACTATCCTGCGGTCGGTTGCAACGATTCCCCCCTCTTTCTCGGTTTTTTCCAGCCATGCGATGTACCGTTTCGCATCCACTTCATTAACAGGATAGCCGGAAAAATCCATGAGCCTGCGCAGTCTTCCCACCTCCATGGCGATCTCAAAGGACACCGGCAGGTCTTCGCCGCTCCAGGATGGTATGCTTCCCAGGTCTCCGACAGGCTCGGCGAGTATTCCGTCCTCATCCATGTCAACAACCCTCCAGGCCTTTCCCCTGACTATGAAGACCGAGAAGGGCTCTATGTGTGTGGCAACGAATCTCTCATCGAGCTTGGCAACCCTTTTTCTGGTGTTTATGTCAATCACCCAGTAGGAGCGCTCGTCCGCTATCATGGATATGTTGTCGTAGAAGTATTTCCT
>JAJRVK010000038.1 GCA_024277315.1 archaeon
ATAGACACCGTGAGTGAGTATGGTGGCCTCGAAAAGATAAAGAGATATGTGAAAGAGCAGGGAGGAAGTTTAACTCAATTGCAACTATCAGCCTTCCGGTGAGGATACCCCGCAGCTTGCTGCGGTTGGGAGCTTCATTTCCGTTATTTTTCTTCATTTTTCATACCTCCTTTTGATTCTGTCTTAAGGGGTTTTGTCTTAACGGGTTTCATGCCGTTCCCTGTGAACGGCCTTAAAAGATGAAACAGACCCGAAAGCCTGTATTCATCCCTTCTTGAGAATCCTATGATTCCATCCGAAAGCCTGAAAAATATCTTTTTTGCCCTATCTGAGATATTTATCTCTCTGATATCGCTGAACTTTATCCGGTACCATGAACTCCCATCCGTGAAAAGCACGGATTCACTCCCGAGGTAGAGGTCTCCTGCAGTGCAGACAGGAACGGAGCTCTTATCAAGGGCTCTGAGAAAAACATCCTCTATCTTTTTCAGTTCGAAAGGAGCGTTTCCTCGGGTCGGGGCTTCGTTTTTTTCTCTCATTTTCCAGGCCTCTTCGGATATTGAAGCATGGGAGTATATAGGGAGTTGTGATGCATGTATCATTTTAGGGGGATTCGATGCTCTTTTAAGCGGGGGAGATCGGAGGACTGCACTTTCACCCTTCCCCTCTCTATCCTTAAATATCTCATTGCGATGTACCGGTGTGCGCTTCATCCACATATCTGACACCCACATAGGATACAGGGCATACAATGCCTCCGACCCGAAGACAGGCAGGAACCAGAGGGAGGTTGACATAGAGAGAGCTTTCAGGCAGGCGGTTGACCGAATACTGGATATATGCCCGGACTTCGTGCTCCATTCCGGCGATTTGTTCCACACGGTGAGGCCCAGCAACAGAGCGATAGGCTTTGCGATGGAGGAGATTTCGAGGATAACAGGTGCGGGGATACCGTTCATGGTCATAGCAGGCAACCACTCTGCTCCCAAGATGAGGGAGACGGGCAGCGTTTTCAGGATAATCTCGAAAATCGAGGGTGTGAGGGCGTTTTACAGGGAGAAATACGAGACCGCGGAAATCGGCGATGTGCTGATCCATGCCCTTCCGCATGTTCACGGCGGCGAAAGATTCAAGGATGAGCTGGTAAAGATGCTGCCGAACAGGGATTACGGATACAACATAGCCATGCTGCACAGCGGTGTCGAGGGTTTAAGGGCTTTCAGATACTCCACAGGCGAGGCGAACGAGGACCTCATGGGAATGCACGAGATAGGAGATGGCTTCGATTACATCGCATTCGGCCATTACCACGAGTTTACGGGGTTGAGCGAAAGGGCGTATTACTCGGGGGCCACGGAAAGGCTCAGTTTCAACGATGTCGGCCAGAAAAAGGGATTCATAGAGGTCATAATCGAGCCGTTCACGGTGAAGTTCCACGAACTCAGGATAAGACCGATGCTGGACCTGGAGCCGATAAATGCCAAGGGGAAGAGCGCTCCTCAGATAATGGAGGAGATAGAACGGAGAATGGACACGGATACGGACGGAGCGATAGTCCGGCTCCTCATCAGGGAAATAAGTCCCACGGAGTACAGGAACCTGGATATCAGGAGGATAAGGGCTATGTCAGCCGGAGCGCTCCACTTCGAGATAGATACCAGAATGAGCTCCGGAACCGCAGCGGATATATCGATGGTCACTCTGCAGAGCATGGCGAGGGATTTCGAGGATTTCATAAGAAGGACATCGATAGAGGGGCTTGAGAAGGAAAGGATAATCGAGATGGGAAGGGAATACCTCTCGAGAGCTGCGGAGGACTGAGATGAGGATAAAGTCCATAAGGCTCAGGAACTACCGGAAGTTCAGGAATGTGGAGCTTGAGTTCGGGGACGGGGTAATCGGGATAACCGGATTGAACGGAGCGGGAAAAAGCACACTCGTCGAGGCCATAGCTTGGGCGCTCTACGGAAACGACAGGAGGATAACCAGGAATTCGAAGGAGAGTGTGAAATCCTCCGGTGCCCTGCCGTCGGATATCTGCGGCGTTTATCTGAACTTCGAGATGGACGGCAACGATTACTTTCTCATGAGAGAGATGAGAGGGAAGAGCTGGACAGTAGTTGCGGAGATAACTGAGAACGGAAAGAAGCAGGCATCCACCGACGGAGCGGTGAAGGAGTACATAGAGAAAAAGCTCGGCCTGGATGTGCACGGCTTCATGACCTCGGTTTTCGCCAGACAGAAGGAACTCAACGAACTGTCGAACATGAGGGGGGAGGAGAGGAAAAAGCTCATAGAGCGCATGCTCGGCCTGGATGCCATAGACAGGGCCAGAAAGCTCGTCAGAGAGGATGTAAGGGCCATATCAAGCGAAATAGACGGATTGGGTGAGGGGCTTTACGACGATTCGGGAAGGGATGTGTTGGGTGTGAAGAGGGAGGCTCTGGAAGAGAGAAAAATGGAGATGGATGAGGTCCGGGCGGGACTTGAAAGAACGGAGAAAGAGATGGAAGCACTGAGGAAAGAAGTGGGAGCACAGGAAAAAACTCTCGAGACGATGAGGGAGAAATACGGGAAATACATGGACTTAAGGAGCAGGATAAGTGGCATCGAGGAAGCGCTCCAAACAGGGAGGAAAATGCTTGAAAAGAGGGAAAAAGAGCTTGAAGAGATAGAGAACCTGAAAAAGGAGAGAGACAGGCTCCACACTGCGGTCAGGGAGCTTTCGAAAAAGGAAAAAGTTATGGAGAAGATGATGGGGGAGAAGGAAAGATACGAGAGGTTGAAAGGGCTGAAAACGAACCTGAAAAGGGCCGAGGAAAGGATGAAAAGATACCTCGAAGATGTGGATAAATATGAAAATAGAAAGGAGTCGATGGTCATTGCGGATGTCAAGGCCCTTGAGATGGAAAAGAAAGCCTTGGAAAAAACCCTGGAAAAGCTCGAAAACAGGTACAACGAGTCAGAGAGCGAAAGGTTCTCCATGAGCAGGGAGGCGAAGGCGCTGAAAAGGGATTTGAGAGAGATAAAGGAGTTAGGGCCAGACAGCAAGTGTCCGAAATGCCACAGAAGGCTCGGAGACCATTATGAAAAACTAATAGAGGAAATAAGGGCAGGAATCGGGGAAAAAGAGGAGGAAATTAGAAAAATCGAGGAGGAGAAGAACGCTCTCAAAGAAAAAATCGAAGAGCACAGGAAAAGGATGGAAGATATATCCAGAGCAATCGAGGAGGAGAGGGAGAAGATAAGGGAGATAAAATCGCTGGACCGAATAATCGAGGAGAAAAGGAAGGAACTGGAGAGGGCCAGGATGGAGATGGAGGAGATAAAGAGGGAGATCGAGAATATCGGAGAGATATCCTTCGACGAGGAGGAGTACGCCAGATTCAAGGCCGAGATAAGGGAGCTGAAGAGGAAAAACGAGGAATATATCCGGCTTAACGAGAGAATATCAAGGGAGGAGAGCATAAAGAAGGAAATCGAATCGCTCGGGTCCGAGATGGAATCCCGTAAGAAGGAACTGTCGGAAATCCGGGACCGGCTCGATTCCCTGGATTTTTCCGAAGATGCGATGAAGATAGAAGAGGAAAGACTGAATAAGATGAAGGAAAGGGAAAAGGAGCTCATAAAGGCTGTCTCGGAATTGAAAGAGAGGATAAAGGGCATTGAAAGAGACATGGGAAGAATCGAAAATGAGATTGAGGGCATAAAAAGGAGAATGAAGAGGCTCGAGGAGCGCATTGAAGAGAGAAGATACCTCCAGGAACTCGACAAACTTCTCAAGGAATTCAGAACAGGCGCGATATCCACAATAAGACCGAACCTTGAAGAGATAGCATCCGGGCTTTTCAATCGGATGACCGACGGGAAGTATCCGGGCATCGAGATAGACGAAGACTACAGCATAAAGATAATCGATGCCGGAAGTTCATATCCTCTGGAGAGGTTCTCCGGCGGTGAATCGGATCTGGCCAACCTGTGCCTAAGGCTTGCTATATCGGAGGTGGTCGTTGCCGCGAAAGGTGCCTCCGGCTTCAATTTCCTCGTTCTGGACGAGATATTCGGCTCCCAGGATGTCACGAGGAGGGAGAACATTCTGAAAGCCCTCCAGACCCTGTCTAACAGGTTTTCCCAGATATTCCTCATAACCCACATAGAAGAGATAAAGGACTACACAAGCATGCTGATAGGCCTCAGGGAAAATGAGAACGGTGAGAGCACGGTCGAAATACTTTAACCTATGTATCGCAGGTCCTCGTCTTCGGAGGAGAATTCGTGCTCTGCGGCCTCCCGGAGAGATGTCAGCAGCTCCTCGGTCTCTTCCGACCTTATTTCTAGATCCTTCAGATCTATTTCTATTCCCATGATTTTGGAGAGTATTTCCAGTACATTTCTGGCGCTCTTCGCATCCACTATGTATCCGGATGTTTCGCCCATGAGACAACCGCCGTCTATCCCGAAGAATTCCTTTCCCAGACCCAGTAGAATTCCGCTCGCTCCTACTATTCCGTTGGAAGGCTCTCCTTTCGAAAAAACAACACCGTTCTCCTCGAATAATCTGACCAGTTCCTTCGATGTTGCCGCACCGAGAACCCGCGGAGCCTCGAGCATCTTACCCAGACCGTAGCCTCC
>JAJRVK010000039.1 GCA_024277315.1 archaeon
ATGTCTTGCCGGTGGGAGTCGGCATCTGGTTAACACTGATGAATATGGCGGCGAACAGGACAACGGTTATGCTCAGAGTGAGAATGCTCCCGACAACCTCGGAAACACCCTCTTCTTTCCTAACAGGCTTCTTCATTCTCAACACCTCGATGGTTTCTTCTTTCAAGCGTATTTAAAGGTTTTTGGGTAATTTGCTTTAAAGCTCCCCCGTGGTGATTTCCACGAGAGACCTCTGCATAGTCAAGGATTTCACGTTTATGATTCTCAGCGTAATGGAACAGGTGTTCGGTATCACGTTCGAATTCGTGACGACCTTCGTAACCGTGTAATCCGTTCCGTAGTTCAGTCCGTTCTCATTAAGCGTGCCGTTTATCCATGTTTCCCAGGCATCTGCATAGGAGGTGGTGATGTTTATCCACAGGGTGGAATTCAGGAATTCCGTGCGGTTTGCAGAGGCAGAACTGCTGTATGTGTATATCAGGGACGAATCTATGCCTTCCGTCGTGGTCCCGCTTTTCCTCATCTCCTCCCCTATTAGCCTTATGGACCGGACATATGCGACCAAATCGCCGCTCTGGTTCACGATCGAGAAACCGGGCTCCGCCCTCATGACAGCCCCCGATGGCTGGTAAAGAATCACAGCTCCGCAGGTGTAAATGTATGTCTGAGGAACGTAGTATCTGTTAGGCACATACAGCTCTATCTTACCGCTGGTGTTCCCGTATATCCTCTCTGTCTCCACGCTTCCGGAGACATTCTTGTTGAGGACGAGACTCACATTGACCAGCTCTTTGCTGGGTATGAATGAGAGAAAGCCCGGGGTCTGGGAGGCGAAGACCGGAATGCCGTCAGAGCCCAGAGTGATGGGGGAATAGGATGAATAGTTCAGGGCATTGAGCATTATCAGAGTATCTATCTTCTCTTTAAGCGTTCCGAACTGCGCCTCCACATTCCTCATGTGGTTCGCTTCGGCATCCTTCATGGCAACAGGCACATACTGTGTCTGTATCATACCGAAAAGGAACATGAATACCATGAGTGCCATTATGGTACCGACAGTGGCAGAGACACCTTCGTCTGAATCTTTTACAGGTCTTTTAGGAGAGCGCATCATCTCACCGGATGTTGGATGTATGATGGATTGACTATATAAGCGTTGTGCGGTAATCTGCTCATGGATTGAACCTCTTCTTCAGTTCTCCGAGTTTTCTGAGATAGGCCTCCTCCGAGAGTTCCCCCTCCGCAAGGGCCATATCAAGAACCCTTTTTTCCGACCTATACATGGAAAACAGCCTCTCTCTGTGTTTTCTGGAGACTTCCTCGAAATCCCTGATCAGTTCCCTGCCGGCTCCTGTCAGCCTGTACACTATCCTGGGCCTCCCTTCCGGCGGAAAAACAGCGCTCCTCTCCACGATTCCCAGCTCATGGAGTATTAACAGGTGCTTGTCCACGGACTGCCTCTTTATGCCGAGACGCTCCGCTATCTCCTCCGGATGCTCGAGACCGCCGGAAAGAGCGTCTATGACTTTGATCCTCGTCTCAGAGGAGAGCGCTTTCAGGAGTTCAAAGGCCTTTCTGTCCATGAAGCGCCATGTTTTTCCGTTATTTTAACCTTTCTTCTGATGTTATCTCACTTTATTCTGAAAAAATCTCGACGATTTTTGCACTTATCAACATTTATTTTAAGATAAGTTATAAATAATCCCATGACTATTCCGGCTCATGAGCGAAAACAGCATCATAAAGAAAATCGAAGAGCGCTACAGAAAGGGCGAGATAAGCAGAGAGACATACGAGTCCATAATCGAGGAGTACAGAAAGGAGGAGAAAGATGAAAAGAAGGAAGAGGCCGGAGAGGAACTCGGCGGCGGAATAAGCATCGCAGGCTCAGGAACAGTGGACAGCGTGAAGGGAGAGTATCTGAAAATATCGGGTGCCGGAAAGGTCGAGGGTGATGTTAATGTAAAGGATGTCAAAATAGCGGGTTCCGCAAAGATAGAGGGCAGTGTAAGGGCGGAAAGGATGAAATGCGCGGGTTCATGCAGGATAGAGGGAGACATAAGGGCGAATGAGGTGAAAATCTCGGGTTCCATGCATCTGGAAGGCGATGCCGAGGCCGAACTCATGGAGATATCCGGAGGCTCAAGGATAGAGGGGGACATAAGCACGAAAATACTGAAGAGCGCGGGAGGAACGAAGTGCGAGGGCAGAATAATCGCCAGGGAAAGATTGGAGATGGGCGGAGCCATATCCGCATTGGGCATAGAAACCCCAAGATTCACCGGAAAGGGCTCGATAAAGGTGGATGGCACGGTGAAATCCGGGTCTTTCAGGCTGGAGATGGATGGGAATTCCGTCGCAGGAACCATAGAGGCGGATGAGATAGACATAGTTTCCAGAAATTCCAGGGGAATGCTCTCCAGAATCTTCGGAAGAAAGGGTTCTTTGAAGGTAGGGAACATAAAGGGAAAAACCATAAATATTGAGAATACGGTTGCCGACAGGGTGGAAGGTGAGAATGTTAATATAGGGCCGGGTTGCAGAGTAAGGCTCCTGAAGGCTGCCAGCGCAAAAGTGCACGAATCCTCCAGGGTGCTTAAAAGAGAGTGAGCGCATGGAATATGTGATAAGGACCGAAAATCTGGAAAAGATATACATATCGAAGGGAAAAGGGCTGTTCCGCAGAAAGAAGAGAGAGGTGCACGCCCTCAAGGGCATAGACTTTCAGGTCAAAAAGGGCGAGATATTCGGACTTCTGGGACCGAACGGAGCGGGAAAGACCACGCTGATAAAGATACTGACAACCCTCCTTCTGCCAACATCCGGAAGGGCCCGGGTGAACGGATACGATGTGATAAAGGAGGAAAGGAAGGTAAGGGCGAGTATAGGCTGCATGCTCATGGGGGAGAGAGGCCTTTACTGGAAACTGACCGGCAGAGAGAATCTGGAGTACTTCGGAGCCCTTTACTATGTCCCGAAAAAGCGGAGGCGTGAGAGGATAGAGTATCTGATAGAACTTCTAGACCTTGGGGATTTCATAGACCGTACGGTGGAGACATATTCCAGCGGACAGAAGATGATAGTCTCATTCGCAAAGGCGCTCATAAACGATGCCCCGACTCTCTTTCTGGATGAGCCCACCATAGCCATGGATGTCCATGCCGCAAGAAAGCTCAGGGAGATAGTGAAGGACCTTAACAAGCAGGGAAAGACCATAATATACACCACACATCTGATGCATGAGGCGGATGAACTCTGCGACCGGATAGCGATAATCGATAAGGGTGAGATAAAGGCCATAGGAACACCTGCGGAGCTAAAGGCGTCCATAAGACAGGAGGGAATAGTGAGGATAGAGGGAATCATACCCCAGAAGGCTCTGGAGGCTCTCCGCTCCATGGGATCCGTTGAGAAGCTGGCCGTGGAAGAGAAAGGAGGAAAGGAGCATCTCAGAATAATAACAGCCAACAGCAGGAGCGCTCTTCCCGAGATAATAAGGGTGCTTGTGGAAAATGAGAGCACGCTCGAATACATAAGTCCAGAGGAGCCAACGCTTGAGGATGTCTTTGTAAAACTCACCGGGAGAACTCTGAGCGAGGATACGAGGGAGATAAATGAGCCTGAGCCGGATAAATCCCGTTAATTCCCTGCTGCTGACCCTGCATGTCACAAAGGTGCGGTTCCGGATACTCTCCAGATACAAGGGATGGTTCGCCTTCGATTTCATATTTCCCATAGTGTTCGCCGCCCTTCCCATACTCATAGGGGTATCCGTGGCAGGAGGTCCAGGAAATGCGGCTAGGGCCTTCAAGACAAACACAGGAACTTCGAACTACGTGATATACCTTCTCATAGGTTCGATAGTGATGATGACCGTGGAGACATCCATGTGGCTGGTCGGATACTGGCTCAGGTGGGAGAGAGAAGTAGGGACGATAGAGTCCATATACCTGACTCCTGCCAGAAGGATACAGATACTCACGGGCGTATCCCTTTACAGTGGGATGAGGTCCATATTCACCTTTGTCGGCTCTTACACATTCGGATGCCTGCTCTTCGGAATAAACCCGTTTCAGGGGGAGATGCTCATAGCCATGCTGTTTCTGATTGCAGGTCTCATGCCAATGTGGGGCATAGGCTTTCTTTACGGAGCCTTCATACTGAAGGTCAGAGAAGCGGGAAGCCTGATAAACATACTGGGGTGGGGCATGGCATTCCTGATGGGCGCATATTATCCGATAACCGTGTTTCCGGTCACGATTCAGTACCTGGCACTCGCATTTCCACCAACCTGGATGACCAACGGGATAAGATCTTCGCTTCTACATCTCTCATACTTCCTTGGTGCCTGGCACTGGGATCTCGGAGTCCTTGTTCTGTACTCCATAGTGATGCCTCTGATAGGCATATGGGTTTTCACCGCCGTGGAGCACAGGATAAAGAGGAACGAGGGGGTGGGAAAATTCTGAGGGGGGAGATGGATGCGTTTCTGGCCATGGTGAAGAAGCAGTTCATAGTGATGACCCGCTACCCTGTCTCCTTCATAACGAGCTTCGGAATGGTCTTCATATTCATGCTCCTCTTAGTATTCGCAATATCCATGTTCGTTCCTGCACATGGGGAGTGGGATAATGCCGAGATTCTCTCGGAGGAGCCGTTTCTGGCAGTGCAGAACGATTCGGGCCTGTGCATGGCGCTCCGCTCAGACAACATAAGCTCCTCCGCGTACCTCTCGCTTTATCCGGCAAACATAACGGTGTATCCCGACGGTAAGGTGAACGGCACGGCGGAACTGAACTCCACCTATGGGAATTTCACATGGGCTCTGGAGATGAGGGTGAATTCCACGGTCTCCGAAATAATGCTTTTCACAGGCGCTGAGAGTTTGAGATGGGAGATAAACGCATCTTCTCTGCCCCGGGGTACTGTGCTAATAGATGGAAACATTGAAAGCGGAGACGGTAGAAACATCTCAGGCATAGCCTTCTACGGGTTCATATTCTTCATGTTCCTTCAGGACATCATATGGATGATAGGTTATTCCCTGAGGGAGGAGCAGTACCAGGGTACGCTGGAATCCCTGTATCTCACGCCCGTGAACCACTTTTCCAATCTCATATCGAGGGCCTTCATCAATGTGTTCTGGACAGGCCTGAATGTCATCGTGGCATTGCTATTCGTGAGCTACATCTTCGGAACTCTTCCCATGGGGAACATCGTGTTCGCACTGTTCGTGCTCTTCCTGGCCCTGCTTCAGATGTTCGGCATGGGTTTCATATTCGCCGCCTTTACCCTGAGAGCAAAAGGAAGCGCGGATTTCATAATGAATTTCATAGGTATAGTATTCATGTTCGCATGCGCCATGTTCTTCCCGTTCTCATCCCTTCCGAAAGCCATGGTTGACTACATATCGAGATGGATACCTCTCAGCTATGCGGTGGACCTGTTCAGGAGCGCTCTTCTCTCATATCCCTCCGGCTTTCCGGAGCTTCTCCCGGCCACGACCGAGCTTTACATAAGCATGGCATCCGCCGTCCTCCTCCCGGTCATCGGATACTTCCTTTACTGGAAAATAGAGAGGAGCGCAAGGATGAAAGGGACATTGAGCGAGTATTAGCGGCTCGGAGCGCTCGCATGCATCTTGAGCGGTTTTCCACAGTAAACGCATTTGAAATCCGCTATGTGGTCCAGGCAGCAGAGATGGTAGTGGGCACCGCATTCGCATACATACCTGCACGTGTCCTCCTTCAGCGGTGACGGAGATATGCTGAGACCGCAGTGCGGGTCCGGACATGTATAGTCGAAGCATACCGGACACACATAGTCCCAGTGTCTCAACTGTTCGGTGGGAAGCAGCTTTTCCGCCTCCAGCTTGGCCTCCTTTATCAAAACAAGGGCTATGTCGTACATCTTCCTGCCATACATTATCTTGGCAGTTCTGTATATGTCGAGAACATCCGAATACTTGGGATCCACGGGAGAGAGCATGAGTTCGTCCTCGAGCTTTTTCATCACCATCTCGGTTTTTGCGATGTATCTTTTGGTCCTTTCTTCCAGGTCCTTCATCTCCGCAGCTTTTTTCTGCGCTTCCTTGGCGAGAACCAGAGCGGTCTTGTAATCCTCCTCTTTAAGAAGTTCCCTGGACATTTTGAGGAGCTCTTCCGCCTCATCCACCTCTTTTTTCTTGTTCAGATAACCCCTGGCCTTTATCTTTTTCAGTATCTCCTCCGCCCTTTTTGCGGAGCTTTTCGCCCTTTTTTCACTCCTTTTCAGCTCTTCGGCGGTTTTTATGGCCTCCTTTATCAGCTTTACCCCGTTCTTTATCCCCTCCTCCGTTCCCTTTTTGTACTCCTCGAAGGCCCTTATGAAGTGGTTCCTCACCTTCTTAACATCATAACCCTTGGATTTCAGCAATGTCATTGCCTTGTTGACTATCGCCTTTGCCGAGAGTTCCACGGCACTGTTCACTCTGGCATAGAATTCGCTCATCTCCCAGGGTTTGGTATTCCATGCCTCGATGTACGCCTCTTCGGCTTTCGCCGTCCTTGCCCCAACCCTTCTGGCCTTTATCAGCAACTTCCGCGGATGCTCCAGTATCCTGACCTTTCCGACATTGTAGCTCATGAAATAGAGAGCGCTACCGAAAACGAAGGTTCCTGAGGTTATCAGGGCAAGTCTTATGAGGAATATGTCAAACCATGTGCCTATCCCTATGAGAAGCCCGCCTATTGTGGACATGATGAATGGACCCTTGTATGGCGATGGCAGTTTGAAGGACTCGTTCTGCATTCGGTGAGGAAGGGAATTCAGTATTTAGAGGTTTTGCAGGCATCGAAAGAAATAACTATATGTGCTTATTGGATGGCGATAACATGAGCGGGTTCTTCACGCTGGACGATTTCAACCTCTCCGGAAAGTCCGTACTTGTGAGAGTGGACATAAATTCGCCGATAGACCCGGAGAGCGGAAGGATACTGGATGATACCAGGATGAGACGGGCAATGGACACCCTGAAAGACCTCGACGATTCCAAGGTAGCGATAATGGCACATCAGAGCAGGCCCGGAAAGAAGGATTTCACACCGCTCGGAGGGCATGCCGAACACCTATCCTATCTTCTCAGAAAAGATGTGAGATATGTGGATGATCTCTTCGGTTCCAAGGCAAGGGAGGCCATAAGCCGCATGAAAAAAGGAGACGTACTGCTTCTGGAGAACACGAGATTTTATTCCGAGGAGGTCGCCCTCAAGGGAAAACCTCTGGAAGTACAGGAGAAGACCCATATTGTCCGGAATCTCTCGCCGTTTTTCGATTATTATGTCAACGACGCCTTCGCCGCCGCCCACAGAGCACAGGCGACTCTCATAGGTTTTGCAAGGAAACTCCCGTCAATCGCAGGAAAACTGATGGAGCGGGAGATAGTCGGCCTGAGCAGAGCGCTCGAGGGCGAAAGGCCCAGAATAGCGGTTCTCGGAGGCGCGAAGTTCGACGATTCGATAGAAATAGCCAGAAATATGCTGGAGAACGGCATTGCGGACAAGGTTCTGACAACCGGCGCAGTGGCGAACATGTTCCTCTATTCCACGGGAAAAGCTCTGGGAGAGCCCAGTGAAAGTTTCCTCCTGGAAAACGGCAGCAGCGAAAGTCTGGTTAAAAAGGCCAGATAGATAGTCGAGAACTTCGGTGATAGGATAGTGATTCCCGGGGATTTTGCCATAGACTACCAGGGAGAGAGGGAAGAGGTATCGGTGAGCGAACTGCCGTCCAGATACCCGATTCTGGACATAGGACTGGAAACTATAGTCAGATACACCGAGGAGATAAAAAATGCCGGGACCGTAATCCTAAACGGGCCGGCCGGAATGTTCGAAAAAGATGCGTTTTCCCTGGGAACCGTTGAGATATTCAGGGCGGTGGCGGAATCGGATGCCTACAGCGTCATAGGCGGAGGACATAGCGTAGCCACGATATATCAGATGGGCATAGAGAGGAAGATAGGCCATATAAGTACGGGAGGAGGGGCATGCATAAACTTCCTCGCCGGAAGGCCAATGCCAGCCATAGAGGCTCTCAGAGAGTCGGAAAGGTTCTTCAGAGAAAAGGATAAATAACAAATATTCTTCGCCCTTTCCGGCATCTTTACCATCATAATCCAGAAAGCCACTGTAGCTTAGCCCGGTAGAGCCAAATCCTCTTATCCTCAAGAGGCATGCTCGCACCTATCGGTGCTCGGGCTGACTTGTAATCACCAAAACAGAAAGCCACTGTAGCTTAGCCCGGTAGAGCGGCTGACTTGTAATCAGCAGGTCGGGAGTTCGAATCTCCCCAGTGGCTTACAACTCCTGAAATTCCTTAATGGGCCCGTGGGGTAGCTTGGTCCATCCTTGTGGCTTTGGGACGGCCTTTCTTTGGCTGGCAAAGAAAGCCAGGGGAAAGAAACCCGCAGTCGCCGAAGGCGAGAAAGGTCGCAAAACAGCCATAGACTCCGGTTCAAATCCGGGCGGGCCCACTTTCACCCAAAACTTACTTATATTCAGGAGAGAATGCACAAACAATGAAAAAATCCTTTGCAGTGATATCTCTCCTGATCCTGCTCTCGGCCCCTCCCATGTCTATAGAAATCCGTGCGGCGGCTGGCGAGGCTGCGGAATGGACTATAATGATATATATAGCGGGGGGTGTGGAGGAAAGCATCAGCAACAGTATAGAACGCGACCTTGAGGAGATGGAGAGTGCGGGATATGATGCGAGGTACAACATTCTGGTACTTAAAGACGGAGACGGATACGGCGACAGTGAGGTGCTGAGGCTCGAAGAAAACGGATTTCTTCCTATAAGGCTCTCGGAAGTGAACGCCACATGGTCCGATGAACTGGACATGGCCAGATGGCAAACTCTCAGGGATTTTGTCTCGTGGGGTATGGAACGATATCCATCCAACCACACGATGCTGATATTCTGGGGTCACGGAAGGGGATGGATGGGTATGCCGGCCGACGAGGGTTATGACATACTCTCCTTTTCCGCTGTTTCAAGAGCGCTGACAGAGGTCACATCCGCATACGGCAAACTCGACATAATCGGATTCGACCAGTGCAACATGGCCATGTTCGAGGTCTTCAGTGAGATATCCGATTTTGCGGATTATGCAGTGGCATCCGAAAAAGAGGAGGACCTTCGTGGATGGCCTTATGATGTTATACTTCGGGAGGTTTACGGAATGGAGAATCCGGGCCCGATAGATGTTTCCGAGGTCATTGTCAGGGATTCTGTCTCATGGGCAAGGAACAACAGCGTGTATTCGTCAACGATGAGCGCCGTGGACCTCTCCAGAACGGAATCGGTTTTGTCAGCACTCGGTGATTATGTCAGTATTCTGCGCATGCTTCTACCGAATTACAAGCTGGAAATGGCGAGAGCGAGGGGCAATGCGGAATATTACGACAAACAGCCATATCCTTACGACCTTTACAATCTTACGGAAAACATAGAGAAGGAAATCGATTTCCCCGAACTCAGCTTCAGAGGTAAAGCGCTCAGGGATGCGATAAATGAGACCGTCATAGCCGAGGCGCATCATAGATCGCCAAGAGGTATGAATGTTGAGGGAGCACACGGTATAAGTATCTGGTTCCCGACTTCCGGTACATACATGGGATACGGAGAGCTCCGCGGAGCGAACGAGACCGGTTGGGCGAATTTCCTCGACAAATACTACAATTCGATACCCGGAGAAAGACCTCCTCTGGATATAGAGATTACTGAGAGAGATGCCAACGGGGACGGAGCGAACGAGAGGTTCTATGTCGAGGTTTATGGAAACGGAACCGTCGGAATAAAGATATTCGCAGGCAGCGAGATAGTGAGGCAGAACTCAGGAAATTCTTATGTGTCTCTTGATTTTTATTCATGGAATCCCGGATATTACAGGATTCTGGCATATTCTCTCTGGAATGACAGCATAAGGAACTATTCCGTGCTGCAGGGAGTCATAGAGGCTCTCATCACCATAAGTGGGAAGATAACCGATTCCGCGGGAAAACCGATAGAAGCGAGAGTCGTGTTTCACTTCGGAGATATTAATGTCTCTACCGAGTCCAAAGGAGATTACACTATAAGCGCCATCTCCCCGGAGTTAGTGCGTCTCGGTGAGAGGATTTCCGTGACAATCGAATACGATGGCGGAACCGAGACAAAGTACCTATGGATAAACTCCACGGGCATAAATGCAGACTTCTCCGTCCAGAAAGGAGATTATTCCTGGCTTCCGTATCTTCTCGCCCCAGTACTGTTCCTCGTGGCCGCCGCCGGTGCATTCCTCATATATGACCGCGGAGAAAAGAGAAAAAGAATGGAAAGGCTTAAATCCAAAGTGAAAATAGGGAAGGTGAAGATGGTTAAGAAGGTGATTAAGGTGAGGACCTTCATCGACAGAGAAGAAGAACTTGCGGAACTGAGCACAGCACTTAAAAGGGCGATGGACGGAGTGGGCAGTACGATATTCCTGACCGGAGAAGATGGGGTGGGAAAAAAGGCACTTATGAACAGATTCAGAAAGGAATCGGGAGTGAGGTTCGTTTCCTACGAATCGTCTGGAAGGGAAAGGAAACCATACGCTCCTCTAATAAAGGTTCTGGAATCGCTCAATTCGCTGGGAATAGTCTCGGTGGATATAAACGGAATAATCTCGAGGGGATCCAAGGAACAGGCGTTCGAAGAAGGCTTTCAAACGTTTATCGAAGCCAGCAGGGAACTGCCTCTCGTCGTCTATTTCTCCAGCGCCCAGTGGCTAGACCCGGGGACAATAGAATTCCTGGAATATTTTGCCAGAGGTATTGAGGAGACGAAGGTTATACTCGTGATATCCGCCCCACAAGAGGAACTCGAGGATGTGGGGGGCAAACCTCATCCGCTCAACGCCATGCTGATGTCCCTGATGATGGAGGGGAAAATAAGGATGATAAAACTGGAACGTTTTGATAGGAGCAGGACAGGGACCATGCTGTCCATACTGCTGGATGCAGAGATACCGGAAGACATACTCGATAAAATATATGAGGAGACGCAGGGCCTTCCGATTCTCATAGAAGAGATTGCCAACAGGATAAGGCTCACCGGAAAGAATATCTATGATCTCGAAGACTCCGACATAGAGATACCCAAGAATGTCAGGGAACTTCTGGGAAAGAGGCTTGAGAAAATAAAGGGCGAGGAAAGAAGCGTTGCGGAATGGGCATCCGTACTGGGAACAAGGTTCTCCCTCAATGTTCTGGAAGAGATATGGGGTGACGGTGAAAGATTTATGGATTTAATATATGGCCTTATCGAGGATAAAATCATTGTCGAGGATGGCGAGGAGTACAGGTTCGACCATCCGCAGCTCCAGGCCATTCTGTACGATTCCCTGGGAGAAAGAGCGAGGGAAATGCACCTCAAGGCGGGAGAGACGACGGAAAGGATGGATCCCGATGATGTATATTCTCTGGCGCATCACTTCTGTGCTGCGGGAATAAGGGAAAAATGCTTGAAATATTCACTGGAAGCCGCAAAAAAGGCCGAGAAGACATATTCTCCGAGCGAGGCCGTCAAATACTACCGCATGGCCGAAAAAAATGCGGATCCCTCTCTGTTGCCCGAGATATATCTCGATATGGTGAACAATCTTAGGAAAATAATGGAGATAGAGAGTGCAGAGGAATATGCCAAAAAAGCGGTCATGAGCGGCGGGGAGATTGCGGACAGAGCGCATCTTTTGCTCGGACACATATATATGGAAAGCTCGAGATGGGAGGAGGCAAAGAAAGAGTACAGGAAGGCCATGCAATCACGGATAAAAGAGGTCGTCATAGATGCATACAGAGGAATCGGCAAAGTTTACTGGAGGCTCGGCGAGCACGAGAAAGCCGCGGAAAACCTGCAAAAGGCCATGGAACTCGCAAAAGAGACGGATAACCTTAATATGCTGGGGATCACCACGATAGACCTGGCAAACATATATTCCAACTGGGGAAAGTATCCTGAAGCCATAAGATTATATGAGGAGGCCATAAAGATACTAGAAAGTGTGGGAAACATAAGTGAAATATCCAGGGCTTATAACAATCTGGGTGAGGTTTATAAATACGAAGGAGATATGGAAAAGGCAATAGAATCCTATCTGAAATGTGTCGAATATGCCGAGAGGACCGAAGACATGACCCACGTCGGTTATGGTGTGGAGAATCTGGGAACCGTCTATACATATATGGGACGGTTCGAAGAGGCAACGGAATATCTTTCCAAGGCATACAGAATATTCAGCAAAACAGCTGATAAATACATGATTTCTGGCATTTACATGGCATACGGAATAATGTTCGGGATGCAGAAGAGATGGGACAAGTCGGAAGACAATTTCCTGAAGTCCATAGAACTGCTAAGAGATATTGGAATAAAATACGACCTCGCCATAACCATTTACGAATACGGAAAAATGCTCAGGGAGAAAGGTGACGATAAGGCCGAAAGGGTGCTGAAAGAGGCGCTCCAGATATTCCGGGAAATCGGCTCGGAACACTATGTCCAGCTGGTCGAAAAGGAACTGCAGGAGTTAGGGAGGTGAATGCTTGCCCACGGAAATAAGCAGGAAGATACACAGCATAATGGCAAGAGAGATGGGACATCTCGGGAAGTTCATCGTGGAAAAACAGTGCAAGGACCTGGGCATAAATCCGGAGGAGATAGGGGAAAAGGACCTGGATGCCGTGGCCGAAGCAATAAGAAAGGTAATGATATCTTTTGCAGGGGAGGATAAGGCAAAAAAGATATGGATGGAGATGAAGAGGGCAAAATAGTTATTTGGCAACAAAGATGTGATATTTCTCTTTGGGCTCCGTTATTTCTTTCATTATCCTGTCCACGATCAGTTTCTCAGGATGATAAAGTGTGGGAACCCTCTCTTTGAGGTCCTCGAAACTCTTGAAAGGCTCTTTTTTCCTCTCGTCTATTATACACCACATCGTCTTCTTTCCCAGACCGGGCAGAAGCTCCAGCATGTGGAATTTTGTGGTTATGGGGATGGATTCGTTGAAAAACTTTATGAATCTCTCCTCGTTCTGTCTCACGATTTCCTCGATAACATAGGGAAGCTCACTCTGTGCGGCGGAAGTCAGTTCGTTATAGCTGACCCTTCTCTTCACATGGAGGATAGCATCCCTTTTATCCATCTCCTTTCCTATATAAACCCTGTCACCCACGATGAGCGCCGCATTGGGTTTTGGGAGCAGTTCGAAGAGCTTGAACTCCGAATCTCCGACACCGTAGGCTATGGGCTCTTTTCTGAACTTCCTGCTCTCGGGATGTCCGTGAGGCAGATAGTCCAGTATGTATGCATATTCCTCCACTGCAACACCTCTATATGTACTTCCGTACCACTTCGAGAATTCCTTCCATCTGGGAAAGCTGGAGAACTATCTTGTCAGTGGCGAAGATTGCCCGGACATCATCGGGATGGGTCGGAAGTATCTCGGCGATTTTCGTGGCATAGTATTCGTTCACAGCATCTATCTCCATGAGTTCCTCTACCATTTTTTTCGCTTTTTCCGGGTCGAGTTTGGCAAATTTCTGGGCATGTTGAAGGGCAAGGCTCTGCTCGTACGAAAGCTCCCTTTCTTCATGGACTTCTTCCAGCATCTTTCTCGCTTCGGACAGCGTCACATAATGCTTTTCATCACTCATTACGCCTTCACCTTCCTGAGATGCTCTCTTCTGACGAGAACCTTCTTCTTCGAATTTCCGACCCGCACTTCTATGAAATACGCTTTACCCTGCATACCGACGATAACACCCGTGAGGCCGTGAAACCTTCTATGCGGCATTCCTCTGTGAACACTGGGGTCTATGACTATGCTGGCCCTTTCCCCTATCTCGAAATTCTGTAGTGACTTTGTTATCGGAGATAGCCCTCGCTCTCGGGGGTGTTTCGTCATGATTTTGCGGGTTTTCGCTCTTAGACCGTGGGACATCTTTACCATTTTATTCCTCCTTGGAATTTATTTCTATTACATCCAGGGCTTCTACGGCGCATTCGACGCCGAGCATCTCGCTGAGGCTCGGTTTGGTGCGCTCTTCATCGCCATGCATCAGCTCCTTTATATAAAGGCCTGCCTCTGCGCGGACCTCTATCGCGGCTTTTTCACCGTCCTTTTTCAGGAGTTTCAGGGATAGAACCCTTCTTTTTCTCACCATGTCCGCTCTTCTATGGGAGACCCTTTTCGGCGTTCTTTGCGCTATCTCTCCTTCCAGCATCCCGAGGGCATTTTTAAGTTTTTCCTCTCTCACATCCGATTTCAACCTGACATACACTACATACGTTTTTTCCGCTCTGGATGCCTTTATTTTCCTGATTTCTTCCTTGGACGATGCTCTCAGACCCATCACTTCGACCTTTCCTCTTGCAAATTCGTTGACCCTCTTCTCCATCTCTTTCAGGTCAATATATCTCTTCTTCGGCTCTTTTATTTCAAGCACAAAAGGCCTGCCGTTACCGAGCATTCTCGCATCTATGTCCTCCCTGCCCATCCCGTGAAAAGCATGATCCTTTCCACCCAGTTCCAGCATGAACTCGTGTGCCACAAGTTCCTCCACGCTTTCCGGATACATTTTTCCGGTATGGTTGCAGCAATCACACCCCTTTCCGCCACAGTGTCTGCAAGGCCATCTGGTCTGCGGTATCCCTCTCATAAGTTTTCTGTATCTTCCATAAATATATATGGGATTAATCTGGAGGCTCACATCATCGTATCTGGTATCGTAAAGGAACTCTATGTCCGGTCTATCTCTTGAGAACCTCTTCCCGCTCCTCTTTTCGAAGATCTTTCCGAGGGTGCGATTGAATTCGACCTTTATGCTCTCCCCCTCCAGTCCGAACTTTTCAGAGATTTCCTTTTCTCTTTCCAGGACCTCTCTGTCAAATCGGGAACCTATAAGGAATGTGGAGAATTCTATGCCTTCCGAGGCCTTCTCCAGAAGCTCCGCCTTCTTTTCGAAATCACGGAAAACATCTCCGCACAGTTCGCAGGATTCCAGATACTCCGGGGTTTTGCCGTCCAGCATGCATTTGTACGTTCTGAGGGCTCTGCCTCTTTCAGGATTCGATATTCCGTGCCCCATACCAGAAAAAAATCTTCCCAGGCATCTGTCGCACAACCCCATATCAATTAGGGCTCTCGCCTTATCGATCATGCTCCCCCTCAGTCAACGATGTTCCCGTAGCCTATCAGGCGCCATTTGTTCCCGATTCTTCTTCCTATGGCCACCTTTTCCCCCGGTATCGGACACACCGGAAGACGGAGAGAAATCTCCACCTGATCTTTCCTGGCGCTCGTTACGACTCCCACGGTAATCATAGTTCCTATGCTGAGCATAAGCATCTCGCTGGTTTTTATATCCTGGACTTTCATCTCCTCCTCGGTTCCCACAACCCTTTCCAGAAGGTGGGTCTCCATAAGGAACCTGTTTCTGACATCGGGCAGAGTTCCCGGAAAGCCCATTATCTTCCCTGCCAGATTATCGGACTTGGTGATGGCCGGATCCAGCGTGGTCCCAACACCCAGAAGGCCTCCGGGATGGACCTCTCTGTACTCTTTTCCTCCCGAGATTATCGTCGTTACCCGGGTCCGTATGGGCTCCTTGTATCTTTCCGGCTGTGCCTTGCTTCCAAGACCGGGAAGTATCTCTATCTCATCGCCTTCTTTAAGCACCCCCTGCATCAGGGAGCCGCCTATTATTCCTCCCTTTATCTTCTCTATCGGGTCTCCCGGCTTGTTTATGTCGAAACTCCTCGCTATGTACATAAGAGGCGGTTTTGTCCTATCTCTTTCAGGAGTGGGAATGTATTTTTCTATGGCGGCGAGAAGGATGTCGAGGTTCGCCTCATGATGAGCGGAAATCGGAATTATGGGCGAATTTTCGGCCACTGTCCCTCTCAGGAACTCCTTTATTTCCCTGTAACTCTCTTTCGACCTCTCCGGACTCACGACATCTATTTTGTTCTGAACAACGATGATATTCTTTATCCCGGAGATTTCCAGAGCCATTAGATGCTCCTTTGTCTGCGGCTGGGGGCATTTTTCGTTCGCCGCTATGAGAAGAAGAGAACCGTCCATGAGCGAAGCGCCTGAAAGCATGGTCGCCATGAGGGATTCGTGTCCGGGAGCATCAACAAAGGAAACGGCCCTCTGGAACTCGGTTTTGGCGCCGCATCTTGGGCATTTCGCTTTGTTCGTATAACCGTGAGGTTTTCCGCATTCCAGGCAGAGATAAATGGGCGCATCAGCATATCCCAGCCTGATGGTGATCCCCCTCTTCAATTCTTCCGAATGGCGATCGGCCCACTCTCCGGTGAGCGCATAGGTTAACGTGGTCTTTCCATGGTCAACGTGACCGACCATTCCTATGTTTACCTCAGGCTGCTTGGATACCTTCATCTACCTCATTTCTCCTCTTTCTCTGCGAACAGATTCTCGACGCTCTTCGGACCGTAGCTGGATATTTTCATGTTAATCTGGACAACATCCGGGGATATCGTATTGCCCCTTATGGTCTTCTTTCTCCTCTGTCCCGGCATCGTTGGATGGAAGCCCACTCCGCCCCTGAGAAGGAGCTTCCTTTTCCTGGGTCCGGGGAGGCTCTTTCTCATGGGTGTGCCGGTTATGTCACTTCCACCGGTTATTATTAGTTTATAGCCCGGAAGACCGACGAATATGCCGTCCACGACCTCTCCTATTCTCTTCCCTATCAGGGAGTTTGCATACTGGTCGCTGATGACCCTCTGGTATGATTTTCCGGTCTTCACATCGTTGATAACAACCTTGAACTCTGCCATATTTTCACCTTGCGGGGTTCTCCCTCATAATCTTTTGGTTTATAAGATTTCGCATGAG
>JAJRVK010000040.1 GCA_024277315.1 archaeon
GAATCTGAGCAATCTCTGTGATTTTCCTTCCTTTCTCGATTTCTCTAAGAATCCACCGGATTTTCTTCTGATTCAGCTTCCGCATCTCCGGCAAAGAAAAAGATGTTAAAGTATTTTGGGATACTACAGTGTTCTTCCAGGAGCGCCGCAAAAATAAACAAAAAACCCATATACCTAAACCTCTATTACGCCCTACCGAGATGATGAAATGCCCAAGGTACTGAAAATCGGCATAACCGGGCTTCCACAGGCCGGAAAGACGAAGATACTGCTAAAGGTAATTGCCATGCTGGAAGACGAAGGTCTCAGGGTCGGGGGCATGGTGACAGAAGAAATAGAGGAGGACGGTAAAAGGGTGGGCTTTTACATCATGGACTGGATTACCAAAGAGAAGGCGGTAATGGCTCATAAGAAAATAGAGTCGAGATACCGTGTGGAGGACTACGGCGTCGATGTCGAGACCATAGACAGAATAGGTGTGCCCGCCATAATCAGGGCCATGGAGGACGAAGAGACGGACATAATAGTCATAGATGAGATAGGAAGGATGGAGATACTAAGCGAGAAGTTCGTCGAGGCCGTCAGAGACATCTTCGATGCGGACAAACCTCTGATAATAACACTCCATAAGAAATCGCGTAACCCTCTTCTTCAGGATGTCCGGAGAAGAGATGACGTGAGGATTCTGGAAGTCACTCCCATAAATCAGAGCATACTGCCATACAAAATCGTCAAGCTGATAAAGGAAGAGCTGGAAGATATAAAGACCTATTGAAGATTGTGCTCCAAGACCTCACTTCATTCTTTTTATTATCTCTTCCGCAAGATAAGTGAACGCTTCGTTCACGTGCGCTCCGGTCTTGGCGCTCGTCAGAAATGCCTTTCCTTTGTACATTTCCGCCATCTGTTTTATCTCTTCCTCACCGAACTGCGCGGAATCTTTTAAATCCGCCTTGTTACCTAGGAAGACCGCCGGGAGTTCCTTTTCTACAACGGACCTTATGGTCCCTATCCAATCGGGCATGGCATCGAGCGTCTGTTTTCTGGTTATGTCGGTAACGGCGATTATTCCGTTAGCGCCGTAAAAATATGATTCCTTGAGCATTTGTCTGAAACTCGGCTGCCCCATTATGTCCCATACCATCAGGATGACCTTTGTTCCATCATCCAGAACAAGTTCTTTCTTGCTCACTTTCGTACCTATCGTCGTGAGATATCTGTCATCGAATTTGTCCATAACGAATCTTCTTATCAGCGATGTTTTGCCAACCGCTGGCTCTCCTACGAGGCATATCTTGAGTTTGTATTCTTTCGGCATGTCCTTTCCTCCGAGGGACACTCCCCCATTTGCATCACGGTATATAAGATTAACTAAGGATTCCCGTGCAGAGCTCTCCTATGTCTGCCGAGAAAATCCTCTGCATACGAGAGAACCACAAGGCTCGCCGCGGAAATGGAGAGGGCCACGACTCCGTCGAGAAATCCTGTGGCAGGTGTCATGCCTCCCCATGAAAGCAGGACATATGTCTCTCCCAGGATTATGGAGAGCACGGCCGACATCCTGCCTGTTCTTCTCCAGTAAAGGGCTGCCAGAAACACCGGAGAAAGGATGGCCAGACCGGAAAAGCTGTTTTTGATGAGAAAGGTCATTATTTCCGAGCTGCTGTTGAAGAAATAGATCGTATAGAGGATGATGCCCGCAACAATCATCCATGTCATCACTATGCCTGTTCTTACCTCACCGAACCTTCTGCCGATGTTGGTATCCCGGACAGCCATGCTGGATATCGAGAACAGTTGAGAGTCCGCCGTCGACATTAGTGCCGATAAAGCGCCGAGCATCACCAGATAGAATACCCATGCGGGAGTGTAGTTCTGGACCATGACTATCATTACCTGATTCGGGGCATCCACCTGCAGACCCGTACCCCTCGCCCAGACCCCGACCAGAACAGGTATGAGGAAAAGGAAGGATATGAGGAAGGGATATACGATCATCGTCAGTTTCAGGGATTTTTCATTCTTTGCCGTATAGAATCTGGAAAATAGCTGCGGGAACATCGGGTCTGCGAATATCCAGAGAACGATGAATGAAATCCAGACTCCAACGGAGAACATCCTGTCTCTTTTGAAGAACTCAGGATAGGCACTGTATGCGCTTTCTCCGGCCGCTTCGAATCCTCCCAGAGCATTGGCTATGAAGATGCCGGCCATGAGCATTGCGGAAAACATCAGAATCCCCTGGAGCACATCGGTCCATCCGGATGCTCTCATGCCTCCCAGCGACACATATATGCCTATCACGATGGTAACAACCACGGCGCCCAGCAGTGCATCGGTTCCAGAGAGAGCGTTTATTATAAGACCGGCGCCCACCGCCTGCACGGCCAGATATGGCAGGGTGAATATCACCATAACCGCCATCACCAGAAGGCGAAGTGTTCTGCTGTCCATCTCCCCGCCTATTAGTTCCGGTGCTGTGGCATATCCCTTCTCCTTTCCTAGCTTCCAGGCCTTTCTTCCGATTATATAGAACATTATTGGCATGAATGCGGTCCCCAGGGCCATCACACCGTACTCTCCGAATCCGTAGCTGTATGCATAACCCGAAAAGCCGAGGAAAAAGAAGGCGGAAAAGTTAGTGGCGGCCATTGTGAAGAAGAGAAGAATCGGTTTGAAGCTTCTTCCGGCCAGAAAATATCCCTCCGGATCCTTTCTGCCGCTTCGTTCGGCAATCAGGCCGAGAATGAGCAGAGCGACAAGATATAGCACCACCAGAGCCAGCATTCAATCCCTCCATAAATACCTGCAGAAAAGGATGTAATAAACACCTATCAGAAGAACAATCACGATGTCCCAGACAACCCAGAAAGGCATACCCATTATCAGGGGTTTCGAGGAATTCCAGTTCCAGAAATCCACCGAGAGAATCAACAGTATCAGAAAGCCCGCTGCAAATACGATCCGCTTCCGTTTTTCGGACAGTTCGGCCATTTTCATCACCTTGCTGCCCGTTTCCTGGTTTTAGGAGCTGGAAGCGGGAAAACAATGCTCCGGGAGAGAAAACGGGATGACGTATATATCTTTTTTCTAGAGCCGGTTATGTATGCAGGGGTTTCCGCATTATGTAAAAACCGATGTCTGCGAACTCCCTTACCACAACATAACCGGATTTCATATACAGAGAAATTGCCCTTCTATTGGATTTGTGAACTCCCAGTTCTATCATATCGACATCTTTCCCGCACTCTGTTTCTATCGATTCGAGGATTCTGGTTCCCAACCCCTGCCCTGAAAAGCCTTTTCGAGGGCCAACCCGTGAATGTGGAGAGTGTTCTCCCGTTTTTCGACCCAGAAAAAACCTGCCAAGCGATTTTCGATATAAACGACATTCACTTCCCCGACTGTCCTGAAAAGCCTGGCAAACTCCTTCATCTCCATCCCCAGAGCGCTCAGAGAGCTTTCGAGATAATTCTCGGCCTCTCTTTTCATCATATCTAAAAGTTCGTCATATTGGTCCGGTTCCGCGGGTTTGATTTCAAGGAGAGCTCTTTCCGATCCGCCGCTGCCTGAAAAGGTCTCCTCTGGCTTATCCATATGTTCTGTGGAGCGCATATTCGTCACCGTCTAACATTCCTTCCTTTCTGTCTCAATACACATCCTTCGAAATACATAACCTTTTTCCTGAGTGCGGGGACCTGTACAGTACGGAAATTATTTCGCCAAAACTCTTTTATAGTCCCCGATATTCCGTAACACGAAAACAAAAATAGTATTACCAAGGTGATGATATGCACATATCTGACTGATATCTCGGACCCCCTGACCTCGGCGTTGCTCTTCCTGGTAATGATACCATATGGTGGTATGCCGCCAAGGTCGCAAAGGAAAAGCTCGGAAACCGCTCCATATCCCTGCTCTCCATGCTCTCGGCGGTATCCTTCTGGTGATGATGTTCAACTGGCCTGTTCCGGATGGGACCACGGCACATATGGTCGGCGGGGTCATAATAGCGGTGATCTTAGGACCTTGGGCCGCCGTCATAGGTGTGACAGTGGCACTGGTTATCCAGGCGTTCTTCTTCGGAGACGGCGGGATACTCGCATTGGGAGCGAACTGCTTCAACATGGCCTTCATACTGCCCTTCGCCGGTTATTACACCTACAGGTTCCTCAAGCGCTTCATGGACAAGGAGAACCCGACAACGGAGGCCATAGCGGCAGGGATAGGAGGCTATGTGGGCATAAATCTGGCGGCCCTTGCCGCTGCCATAGAGTTCGGGATACAGCCGTATATCGCCCCCGGATACTGCCCCTACGGTCTTAACCTCTCGATACCTGCAATGATTTTCGCCCACCTTCTCGTTGCAGGGCCGGTGGAAGGTGTGGTTACAGGCATGGTGATCGCCTATCTGAGAAAGAACAGGCCGGACCTGCTGAAAGTTGGGAAATTACTTCCTGAAAAGGGGTGATTCCATGGAAGAATGGATGAAAAGAGCATGGCTCGTTATGGGAATTCTTGTCCTCATAGTGCCGGTAGGGATCCTTGCCACGTGGGATTACGGAGATGCCTGGGGAGAATGGGGGTGAGGTGCAGGTCGGCAATGAGACATGGGTCCCGAAGGAGTACAGCGTTCCCGGCTGGGAGGATCAGCTCATGGCCTCGATCGGGTACTGGATATCAGCGATAATAGGCATAAGCATGTGTGTGCTGATCACTCTGGGAATAGGTAAGGCCATGGAACTCTGGCGCGGCGATGACGGGATGAAGGAATGAGCGGCTTCCTGAACAAAACCCTTTCCGAGATATCCCGTTACATACGGGAGTCCGTCTACTCGGAGAGATATGCAAGGAAAAACGGGCTTCTTCAGGCAGTTGATCCCAGAATCAAACTTCTGGCAATGCTGGGTTTCATGGTGGTGGCCGTATATGTCCGTGAGATCGCCCTTCTCATTCTGCTAATGGCCATAGCCCTCCTCCTAGCCACCCTCTCCTCTATACCTCTGCGCTTCTACATACCCAGGGTCTGGCTGTTCATACCAGTGTTCACAGGCATAATAGCGATACCTGCCATGTTCAACGTGGTCACACCGGGAAAGGAGCTCCTCGCAGTGGTATCGTACGACGGCTTCTCGCTGTATATAACTGAAAAAGAACTGTGGAGCGCGACCATACTGGTTCTCAGGGTCGCCACGGCCGTGTCCTTCGCCGTACTTCTCACGCTCACAACGAAGTGGAACGAACCAATAAACTCCCTTCTCTCGCTGAGGATATCCCCTGTCTTCGTCATGGTCCTATCCTTCACATACAGGTACATCTTCTATCTTCTGGAGATAATGGGCAGGATGCTGCTCTCCAGAAAATCCAGGTCCAGCGGTAAGATAGGTGCCGTGAGGAACTGGAGACTGTTCGCACCGCTTATAGGAGCTCTTTTCATAAGGGCCCATGAGATCAACGAAAGGGTCTATCTGGCCATGCTTTCCAGAGGATTCACGGGTGAGCCTTCGGTGAAACAACGCAGGTCCCCGGGAGGCATGAGCCTGGCCTTCATGTCCGTGAGCATTGTAATATACGTCATCGTGCTGTTGGCGGACCATATGAAGGTATTGACATGGGTCCTCTGATAGAGCTCAGGAACGTATCTCACAAGTATCCGGACGGTACTCTTGCCATCTCCGGCATAGACCTCTCCGTGAACAAAGGGGAGAGCGTGGCGATACTCGGACCGAACGGCGGCGGAAAGAGCACGCTCTTGATGATTCTCTCCGCCCTCTTGTATCCGTCCTCCGGGACCCTGAGATTCTTCGGGATGGAGATTGACAGAAGGACCATCGACAGACCGAAAAAGATGTTCCCGATAAGAAGGAGGATGGGTGTGATGTTCCAGGACCCCGATGTCCAGCTGTTCTCCGCCACTCTTTTCGACGATGTGGCCTTCGGGCCGATAAACATGGGTCTTACGGAGGAAAAGGTCAGAGAGAAGGTCATGAGAACCCTCAGGTATCTGGGGATAGAGCATCTCGCAGAGAAGCATCCCTATGAGCTGAGCGGAGGGTAGAAGAGAAAGGGAGCGCTGGCGATCGCGATAGTCTATGACTCGGAAATACTGATACTGGACGAGCCCACAGCGGACCTCGATCCCAAGAGCAGGGACGAACTCGCGAAAATCATCCGTAAGTTCAGAAAAGGTGGAAAGACGATCATAATGGCCACGCATGACATGGAGCTCGTTCCAGAGGTTGCGGAGAGGGTTGTTGTTCTCAATAAGAGAGTAATAAAGGAAGGAAAGACGGAAGAAGTGCTGGCCGATGAGGAGATTATTAAAAGAGCAGGGCTGGAGGTGCCTTATTCTGTAAAACTCCGTGGAATTCTAAAAAATCTCGGAATTCCCATCGAAGACTTCCCCTTAAAAGGAGGAGAGGCTCTGAAAAGGCTGGAAGAGATAATGGAAGAATGC
>JAJRVK010000041.1 GCA_024277315.1 archaeon
CCTTCTCGAACTCCTTCTCGAACCTCTTTTTGCTGCGCCCTTTCATCAACTCTTCCAGCTTTGTTATATCGTAACCGGAGGTTGCCCATCCAAGCATAGCAATGGCGTATTCGTCCTCTTTCTCTATGGCGTCGATATCTTATATGGGTTCTATCTCCATAGCGCTCCTCTTTCCCTTCCCCTTACTGGTTTTTTCTTTGGATTCCGCTCCGGCATTCGCCTCTTTCCCAACTTCTTCCTTTTTCTCCTTCTTCTTGGCGCTCCTCTTTCCGGACGATCCCTTCTTTCTAGGCAAGACATCACCCCTGAACGACTTCGAACCTGCCGTTCTCGAATATCAGAGGCATGAAGTTCCTGACGTGGTTGGTAGTCCTCATTTTCACTATGCCGAGATACAGGTTTGCACCCGACTCTGTCTGTTCCACCTTCAGGTGTATTATGCCGTCCGAGAGGAAATCCTCTATTCCATACAGACCGTAAACATTCCTGTCTGTGGGAATCTCGGAGATCAGGAATGTCGTGACATCAAGGTCCCTCAGCTGCTCGAAGAAATAGAACAGCTCCGCCCGGGGATTTTTGAACGTCGTCAGGGCATAAAGGGCTGCCAGAGAATCCAGTACGAGAATGTCGCATCCGAACCTCTGCTTGTAGTGCTTCAGAACACTGATTATCGATTTCAGCCAGTCCACCTTTTCCGCCTTGGATTTGTCCTGAGAAACATCCTTTCTGACCTTTGCGAGGTCGATAACCGCCACTCCGTCTATTCCTTTCGAGGGCATACCCAGTTTTTCCATGTGCGTGTATATGCTCTGTTTGCTCTGTTCCAGCGTCAGATATATGGATTTCAGCCCTTTGTCCTTGTAGGCATTGTAGATTATGCTGTACGACAGAGACGATTTCATCGTACCCGCATGACCGCAAACGAGAACTATGTGCTTTTTCGGCACACCGCCCTCCATGAGATCATCCAATCCTTTCACATATGTCCTTACTCTATCCACATCTTTTTTCTCCTGATTTCGAGTTTCGTCACTCATAATAAACCTCCTGAGGCCATCGGAGGAGCAAAATCAATCATAATATTTATAAGTATCGTCCAGCCATGGGAAAAACCACAGTTTTATGAAATTTCTTTTTTAATTGCAAGACTTAATGCATGTATGAAATCCTCTGCCGTCGCACCGACAATCTCTACGTTTTCGAAAAATGAGCGGATTAATCGAGCCGTCTCAGACACATCCCTTCCTTTCAGGGACTCTTCCAGTTCTTCCACCGCTTCCTCAGGATGCATGAAGAAATCCCCGTAAAATCTGACCTTATCCACCACCCCATTTCTGTGCCACACATGGACCCTTATGAGCTTTCCTCCAGGCACCTTGTGGTCGGCCCTACCTTCTGAAATTCCACTCTTTTGAGCCATATTTCTCCTCCATCAGTTTTTTTGCAAGAGCGATCTCCTCTTCTGTGGGCTCGGAAGGCTCCATCTCCTCGTCCAGCACCTCCGAGAATCCCAGAACAAAGGCATCTTCGACATCCTTCCTGCTCGCCTTGATTCCAAGGTGTCTGAGCGATGTCACCCTTTCGTAGATATTTTTAATCATCTTGTCCCTCATCTTCTCGTTCGGAATTTTCAGCAGAGAGAACATAACCTCTGGTTTGAGGTCATAGAGAAGGGTTCCGTGCTGGAGAACACCCCATTTTTTCCGCGTCTGAGCGCTCCCAGATATCTTCTTTCCTCCGACGACCACATCGTTTATTCCGGCGAAGTCCGCATCCAGTCCCAGTGTTTTCAGCGCTTCGACGATTCCTTCGCAGAGAACTTTATACGATTCCCGGGCGCTGTTTTTTATTGCCTTATGGTCATGTAGGAGCACGATGCTGTATGTCACCTCACCGTCCCTATCGTGGAAAACCGCTCCTCCCCCGGTTATCCTGCGCACCACATCCACACCCATACGCTCCGCAGTTTTCAGGTCGACCTCTTCATCTATAGATTGGAAATAACCTATGCTCACTGCTGATGGCTCCCATGAGTATGTGCGGAAGACAGGTTCACCGCTCAATCTCAGCAGGGCCTCGTCCAGGGCCATGTTGTATGCCGCAGGGTGGTAGGTGTCGCGGATGAGTCGCATGGCGGGAAATATACGCCGGCGTTAAAGGTTTTTCGGATATCTGAAGATAATGCGATCATATACATGTCAAAATTTTAGTATTTAATGGCTTGGTTTTAGATTGTTGTATCCAATTATGGCGTTATCAATTATTTTTGGTATGGAAGTGTCCCAGTCGTTTTTTAAATCTTTTTCTTTAAGGTTTAATTCGTCAGCAATGTATCTAAAATGTTTTAAAACTTCAATAAACATTTCTTCTTCGTTGTTTATTTTTGGTATATACTTCCTATATCCTCCATCTTTTTTGGTTCTCCATTCTCCATAGAAAAAGAATATAACATTTCCTTTATCCATAGGGGGAATCAAATCTGGGAGTAGGAAATGCATAATTTTAGAATTAGCAACAAGTTTTGGAGCATTCTTTCTCGACATCACACAAACATTATTAAATATCTCTATAAGATTTTTGTTTATATTTTCTATATCTACATCTCTTAACTTCTCTTCCGAAAGCTCTAAAAAATAATATTTATTACTAACAATAGAATCTTTAAATTTTTCAAAATCTGCCATTCGTGTATTTTTGCCTGATCGATGCATACCCCATGTGGCAAGTGTCGCGTAAAGATATTCCAAAAAAGAGTCATTAGAAAACAATGTTTCATACTCCGAGTTTCTAATATTTTTTATTGTTTTTATATAAAAATATGAAGAAGGCCCACCGAACTTTTCTTTAATATACTCGCTGTATTGAAGAAATTTTCCTTTTCTTTCAATAAGCTCTTTTATGTTTTCTTCATTCACTCTCCGTTTCATACTCACAGCATCCTCTCACTCTTTCCGCTCAGATTGTAAACCTTTTCAATCTCTATCTTTTCTTCGATGATTTCCACGATGTTGTACGAGTTTTCCACAGGGGCTCTCCTCGAACCGAAGGAACCAGTGTGGGATATTATCACTCCGTTCAGGTTCCAGACCCAAGGAACATGCTTGTGACCGCCGAGTACAAGCGAAACATGATTTTCCATGATGAATTCCACGACATCCGGCGCATCCGCCAGTATGTTCCTCTCCCTTCCTGTGTGCGGAATCGGCAGGAGGTGGTGATGGAAGAACAATACCCTTTTCCGGTCCTTTGACTTCTTTATCTCCTCTCTCGCCCAACCTATGAGCTCCCTTCCCATGTGGCCCGTGTCCATATCGGGGTCTGCGCTGTCGAGGCCCATGAAGAATATGTCATCTATCACCTTTGAGAAATATCGCTTTCCTATGTACTTCTCAAACTTCCGGTATCCGTCCGTGCGCTCGTCATGATTTCCCGGCACTATCAGTTTCTCAGCCTCTATTTGCTCAAGGAACTCCAGTGCGAACTCGTAGTCCTCCCTTATTCTCCAGTCTGTGAGGTCTCCTGTGACTATAACCAGGTCGGGATTCTCTTCGTTCAACCTCTTTATCCCCTCTCTCATGGCCTCCTCGTTGAACATGTACGTACGCGCGCAGTGGAGGTCAGATATGTGGGCGAGCTTCATGGGAATGCATCCGAAAACAGTATATAGATATTGCCCAAAACCTTCATAACCTGTTCTCCTTATTCACATCCATGAAGAAGATAGGTCTAATAGGCGGATTGAGCCCGGAATCGACCATGTACTATTACAGGAGTTTCGTAGAGATGAGCAGGGAGCGCTTCGAGCCGGGTTTTTACCCTGAATTGATGATTTACAGCCTGAACTTCAGTAAGTTTGCAAATCATCCGGAAGGATGGGAGGGAAGGAAGGAGATGCTGATAGACGCTGCGATGAGATTGAAGAGCGCAGGCTCTGAAGTCATGGGAATAACCGCCAACACGCCGCACATAGTATTTCCGGAGGTCAGGGATGCGGTGGACACGGAGTGGGTAAGCATAATAGATGCTGTGGCCGATGAAGCGAAGAGAAGGGGACTGAAGAGCCTTCTTCTGCTGGGAACGAAGACCACCATGAGCATGCCGTTCTACCGTGAGGCCCTGGAAAAGAGGGGATTCGAAGTCATGGTTCCTGATGAAGATGAGATGAACGAGGTGGACAAAATAATCAGGGAAGAGCTGATGTTCGAGGACCTGAGGAGCAAGCAGTATCTAATAGACCTTATAGAGAAATACGAAGATGCCGAGGTAGTCATACTCGGATGCACGGAGATTCCTCTGGCAGTAAAGGAAGGGGGTGTTTCGAAGGATGTTTTGGACACCGCAAGGATACATATGAAAGCGATAATGGATGCGGCCGTAGAAACCGAGTGAAAATATCATCAACTTCATCACTAACTGGGTTTAAAGTGTGTTATACACCCACATCTGTCATATATAAAGGAGACCTGAAGATCTTCAATGCATCGAAGTCCTGAAAAACGCAGACATGGTCACGGTTGCGGAATGGTGATTACCATGACCGATGTCTGCAAAAGCGAGATAGATAGGAAGTATAAAAAGAGTGGAAAGAGGCTGAGAGGGAAAAGAGACAGAAAGGACGATAGCTTCAGGAAG
>JAJRVK010000042.1 GCA_024277315.1 archaeon
TCGGGAAGCTAAGAGAAAATTTCTGATATACAGTATGCTGTTGAATCTATGAAGCCCGGCATTCCATAACTCAAAGACGAGTTATGGCGCTCTTCTATCGCATAACTCTAAATGAGTTATGCAACAGAGCAACCCCATAGAAAACAATATAAATGAGAAGGGTAATACGGCTGTGGTGATAGCATTCCCGAAAAAGATGAAATAACCGAAGAGATTGCTGAATGTCCTGTTTGCGGTGCAATAATTCCCGGTGAAGCCAAGGCTTGTCCAGAGTGCGGTGCCGTGTTCGAGGAGGAAGAGGAAACCGAGGTCGAAATCGAAGAGGAAACCGAGGAATTCGGGGAAGAGGAAGAGGAAACCGAGGACGAGGTGCCGCCCGAATCTGGAGAAGCGGTTCCTGCCAAGGCAAATAAAAAGATGTTCTGGATAGGGCTTATAACTCTCCTTATAGGAAGTCAGGGGGTATCTCTGGGTTCTTTAGTACACAATACACTCGGGATTTTCGTAACTCCCGGGAATCGGTGGTCGCCAGGTAGCGCTAAGGTTTATGGATATCTCGATCAGACAGCTGGAATGATCGGCATAGTTCTGGCGCTCATCGGCCTGTTTTTGCTGATACTCTACATGAAAAAACAGAATGAAGAGGAAAAATACAGGGAAGAAATCAAAGAAAACCTGGAGGAAGGAGAGGAGATTCCGGAAGACCTTCAAGAGCCATTCCTCGTACAGAACAAGCTTTTCTTCTGGATAGGGCTGGTGCTTGTGCTTATAACCGGTCCGATCGGTGTAATTATGGGACTTGTAGGCGGACAGAGCGTTGATACAATAGGTGCATATGGCCTGGGTGGCGGAGCGACCCTCACAGTCATAGGAATAATTCTCCTGTTCCTCGCAATATGGCAGAAGAAAGCAGGCGAAGAGGAAGTCGAGGAAGAGATCGAGGAAGGCTAAGAAGAATACGGAGAGATAGAGGAAGAGACCGACGAAGAACTTGAAGAAGAGCTAGAAGAACTGGAAGAAGAATAAACTCATTACCCACAATTTTTAACTATTTTTTCGAGAATCGATTTCCATGTTTCAGCCATTTCTCTGGATTTTTCGATTTCCATGGATTCGGCAAATATCCTGAATATCGGTTCGGTTCCGGAAGGCCTTATGAGAACCCAACCTTCGGCAGTGTATATCTTGAGGCCATCTGTCCTGTCGATTCTGCCATCGTTTCCGGCTTTCTCGGCTGAAATCTCCAGAACCTTTTCCTTCAATTCATTGGGACACTCCATCTTTGTTTTATAAAGAGCATACTTCGGAATCTCGGTTACAAGTTCCGAAAGCCTTTTCCCTGTTTTTGCCATTATTTCGAGCATCTTTGCGGCACCCATCGCGCCGTCTCTGCAGTACTGATGTTCTGGAAAGATGAGGCCACCGTTCTCCTCTCCGCCAAAGCTTGCACCGATCTCAATCATTTTTCTTGCCACTATGGGCGCTCCAACTCGTGTATAAACCACCTTCCCACCGTTTTCCTTCACCACATCTTCTACGGAGCTGGATGAGCTTACCGGAGTTACCACCATTCCCCCCTTCTCTTTTATGATGTACTTTGCAACGATTGAAAGAGAGACATCTCCGTATACATATTCTCCCTTTTCATCCACGAAAATCACTCTGTCAGCATCTCCGTCGTGAGCTATGCCGATATCCGCACCGCTCTCCTTCACGATCTCCGTGAGGTCCTTCAGATTTTCCGGTGAGGGTTCGGATTCATGTCCGGGAAACGCACCGTCCGGCTGAGCATTTAGAGAAATCACCCGACAACCCAGCTTTTTCAAAATATACGGGCTGGTAACCGTGGATGCACCGTTCGCACAGTCAAGGACAACGGTGAATCTCCTTTCTCCAATCATTTTTGCATCGACCATGGAAACAACGCCGTCGATGTAGAGTTCCCTGGCCCCGGTCTCGGTTCTAACACCCCTTATCTCTGTCCATCCGACCGTTCTGAACCTCTCATTGAAATATCTTTCCTCTATCCTTTCCTCCTCCGACCTGGGAAGCTCCGTACCATCGCCGGCGACGACCTTGATCCCGTTGAACTTCGGAGGGTTGTGCGATGCGGTTATAATCACTCCGGCAGAGCACTCGCTGTGTTTAACGTAGTATTGAAGGGCAGGTGTGGGAAGCATCCCCGTATCGACGACCTCGATTCCCGAGGAAAGCAGCCCGGAAATCACGGCAGATTTCAGCATTTCACCCGAGGTCCTGGGGTCCATGCCTATTGCCACTTTACTCTCTTTCTCCAAATGGCTTCCTATGGCCTTTCCCAGCCTGAGGGCAAGTTCGGGGTTCATATCCTCGTTGGATACGCCTCTGACGCCGTTTGTGCCGAAAAGTCTCACTCGCCCACCCCCGGAGGTGCGATGATCTCATACTCATGCACCGAATCCGGGTTCAGGAAGGTATTCCAGAACACTATGCTGTTCTTCAGGATTACGTTCTCCTCCACGACAGAGCCATCGAATATGATGGAATTCTCCACGACTGCTCCTCTTTTAACGACCGAATCGCTGTAAATGAAGGAGTTTCTGACGACAGCCCCATCTTCCACCACTGCGGTCTCGGCGAGGTAACATGCGCCCTCCATCATCGCCCCGTCATGGATGCCTTTCAGTATGTTGCCCTTTCTTTCCGCCATATCCATGTGCGCTCCTATCAGATCGGCGGGTCTGCCAACATCCCTCCACAGTCCCTTTATCGGCATCCCGTAGAGAACGCCCTTCTCGAGAAGCACGGGGAAGAGGTTCTTTGAGAAGTCGAACATAGTCTCTTTGGGCACATAGTCAAGGGCTTCTGGTTCGAGGACATATATGCCTGCGTTTATGAGATTCGAGAACACCTCGTATTCCAGCGGTTTTTCCTTGAATCTGACGATTTTGGACTTATTATCCAGACCCACTATTCCGTACTCGGTGGGGTTCTCGACCTCTGTCAGGGCCATCGTGGCCATCGCGCCCTTCTTTTTGTGGAATTCATAGAGCTCCCTGAGGTCAACATCGGCAAGGACATCTCCGCTCCCCACGATGAAGGTGTCATCCAGAAAAGCGCTCACCCTTTTTACCGAGCCAGCCGTTCCGAGAGGCTTCGATTCTATGGAATAGAGCGCTCTGGCACCGTACTGCGTGGCATCTCCCACGACATCCACTATCTTTTCGTGGATGTGCCCGGTCGTCAGGATTATGTCGTCAAAGCCGGCTGAGACCATCGAGTTTATCACATATTCTATCATCGGTTTCCCGAGTATCGGAAGTATATGCTTCGGCATCACGTTGGTAAGTGGTCTGAGCCTGGTTCCCAGGCCGCCTGCCATTATGACCGCTTTCATGTAGCGGACATCTGTTTTGGATATTTATAGGTTGGGGGGTAACAAGAAAGAAGAGAGGATTATTTTTCGATTCCGCTCAGCGCATCTCTGACAAGCGCCGTCGTGTCTTCCACCTTTTCCTGGCCTTCGACGGTTATCAGCCTTCCCTTCTGTTCGTAGTACTCTATGAGGGGCGCGGTCTGTTCCTCGTATGTTTTCAGCCTCTTCTTCACCGTTTCCTCTTTGTCATCGTCCCTCTGTATCAGGGCCGTACCGCATGCACCGCATATGCCCTCTTTCTTCGGCGGATTGTACTTTATATGGTAAACTGCACCGCATTTCGGGCAGGAGCGTCTTCCGGCAATTCTCTCTATCAGCTTCTCGAACGGAACGTATATGTTCAGAACCGCATCCACATCCACGATTTTCTCCAGGGCCTGAGCCTGATCGACGGTCCTCGGAAACCCATCCAGAATGAACCCGTTTTTGCAGTCCTCCTCGCTAAGTCTCTCCTTCATCATGTCTATTATCAGTTCGTCGGGAACGAGCTTTCCTTCGTCCATGTACTTCTTCGCAATCTTCCCGAGTTCCGTACCGTCCGAAACGTTCTTCCTCAGTATGTCGCCTGTGGATATGTGCGGAATACCGTATTCTCTGCTTATCCACTTCGCCTGAGTTCCTTTTCCTGCGCCCGGGGCGCCCAAGAGTATGAGCTTCATGATTCGGGATGCGGACACCTATTTATTATTTGATGTACTTTCAGCTTCCCCATTACATCGAAACGAGAATATTCTGGTATGGGATGGGAAGTTTTCAGCCCCAAATCTCCATATTGGAAAACATTCCCGAAGAAAAGGAGATACAGCTCGCTGAACTTATATTGTTACCGACTGATGGTTTAATGGACAATCTGTCCAGAATTCTCCCGACTACAGAGAGATGCAAAAATCTTATTTACTCCCATTCATTGCTGCATATCATGCGCATAACAACAGAAGAGCGAATGTTTTTGCATCTTCTGAGATATTATCGGTACAGAGATGAAAAAGTGGTTCCGTATGCTATTACACAGTATGGAATCGCAGAGGCTCTTGGGATTGGCCGAGCTTACATACCGGTGCTGCTGAAAAGGATGAGGAGAAAGGGAAAAGATATGATTGAGGAGGAAATAAAGCACATCACCGGCCTTTCCAAAAAGAGAAAGGTCTATTTTCTCACAGCCTACGGCTATCAGAAGGCAAGAAAGCTCAGAGAAAGACTGGAGGCCGAGAGGGTCAGGATACGAATCGGGGAGGAGGAGACCGAGATTCGATTGAGAGAGATGGGTAAATACATGGATCACGGAGATCCTCTTTTATCCGCTCTCAATATGATGGATGAGAACGGGTTTATAGACCTCAATATGGTCCATGAGGAAAGGAAGGAGGATGTGTTTGCAGGCAGGGGGAAGGAGATGGAAAGGTTGAGGAATTTTCTCGGGAAGGTGAAGGAACATGGGTGCTCTGCGGTTTTCATTACCGGCGAGGCAGGGATTGGAAAAACCCGCCTTGTCACGGAGTTCAAAAAATATGCCGTGAAAGAGGGATTCGAGTTCCTCACAGGGAATGCATATTATGGTACTTCTGAGCCGTATCTTCCGTTTCGAGAAGCGTTCGGAAAGTACTCTGAAAAGCAGGAGAGAAGGACTTATATCGGAATGCTCGAGATTGAGGCCATTGCAGGGGCAGAGATAGAGGATAAAAGGATGTTCGATGCCGAGAGGCACGCGATGTGGTACGACACCACGGAATGGGTTAAGAGAATCGCGAGAGCACGTCCTCTTGTAATTTTTCTCGATGACCTGCAGTGGTCTGATCAGGCAACCCTGCAATTGCTGCATTACATGAGTGCACAGCTGGGAGATGCACCTGTGCTCTTCATAGGTACATACAGACCCGAGGATGTAAACGAGGAGAATCCGATGTGGGAATGCAGGGTAAGGAT
Organism: archaeon; assembly: GCA_024277315.1. Classification (GTDB taxonomy): domain Archaea; phylum Thermoplasmatota; class Thermoplasmata; order WALJ01; family WALJ01; genus WALJ01. The sequence goes on from JAJRVK010000042.1 coordinate 5,339, forward strand.
GCTCAGGGAACATCTTTTCAACGAAATTTCCCTTAGTCCGCTGAGATGGAGGGATACAAGGGAGATAATCCGTGGAATCACAGGAAAAAGGGATGTGCCGGATGGATTCGTAAAGATGATTCATCAGGCCACAAAGGGAAATCCTCTGTTCATAAAGGAATGCGTGGAGGAGATGCTTGAAGAAGGAATCATAGATCCGAAGAAGGGAAGGTATCCCGAGACAAAAAAGGAGATAAGGATACCGAAGATCGTTGAATCTGTAATAAAGAGGAGGGTTAAGAGATTGGGTAAGGAGACGCGGAATGTCCTGCAGAAAGCGAGCGTAATAGGAGAGAATGTTCCATTCGATCTTCTGCTCTCTTTCACAGGGATGGAAGAGATTGAGCTTCTGGAGCATCTTGATATTCTTCTCGACACAGGTCTTCTGGAGGAGGACCCGAAAGAGGAGATTTTCTCATTTTCCCACAGCCTCATACATCTTGCAATCTACAGAGGCATCGCGAGCGTTATAAGGCAGAGATATCACAGGGCCGCTGGGGAGAAGATTGAGGAGATATGGAAAGAAAAGATTGAGGATTATTACTCCGATCTCGCATATCATTATGAGATGGCCGGTGTATATGGAAAAGCTGTGGAATACTATTACAGAGCAGGGCATAAGGCAGAGAGTCTGTACGCACATGAGGATGCGATAAGGATGCTTGAAAAGGCCCTTGAACTGTGGAATAGGGCGAAAAAAGCTGAGGTTTCAAAAATGGATATCCTTGAGGAGCTGGGAGATGCTTACAGGATACTGGAAGAGTATGAGAAGGCGAGGGAGAGGTATGAGGAAGGGTTGAGGGGGACAGAGGATGTAGGGAGAAAGCAGGGACTGTATGCGAAGATGGCGAATACGTGGGAGAGGCAGGGGGAGTATGGGAAAGCAATCGAGGCAGCAGAGAAAGGGCTCGCTCTCTCAGATGAAAGTTCTGTGGAAAGCTGCAGACTACTTGGCAGGAAGGGAGTGACACTGATGCGGCTGGCAAGGTATGAGGAAGCAATCCAGATATTCGAGGAAGAGATGAGGATTGCGGAGGAACTGGGTGCAAAGAAGGAGATGGGCAGGGTACTGCACCAGATGGGTAGCGTTATGTTTTTCCTTGGAGATTATGATCCTGCACTTGAGTATTTCCTGAGAGCAATGGAGATATGGGAAAGCATAGGAGAGAGAGGGAAGCTGAGAGATACTTTGAATAACATCGGTGTGATACATCATCGAAAAGGCATCCTAGATAAGGCCCTTGAATACTACCAGAAGAGCCTTAAAATAAGAAAAGAGATGGGAGATAGGACAGGCATTGGTGTGTCCCTTAACAATATTGGGGTGGTGTACTATGATATGGGCGAACTGGACAAGGCACTGGAATACTATGAGCGCAGTCTTGATATCCGAAAAAAGATTGGAGATAAACTCGGCATAGAGGCATCGCTCAACAATATCGGTGTAATATACAGGATTAGAGGCGAACTGGACAGAGCACTTGAATACTACCAGAAGAGCCTTGAAATAGAAAAAGAAATAGGCGACAAAGATAGTATTGCACAGTGCCTCTCCAATTCCGCGGAGATATACCGGTACAAAAAAGAGCCGGATAAGGCATTGGAATACGATAAGGAGGCTCTGAAACTTGCAGAAGAGATCGGGAGCAAAGAGAGAAAGACTGCTGCCTTTTCAGGACTGGCTGAAGATTATCTTGAAATCGGAGATACTGGAATTGCCCTATCGTATGCAAGGAAAGCATTTAATGTGGCAAACGAGATGAATGCATCACCACTCATAGCTCTGAGCAGAAGGGTGCTCGGTATGTGCTATCGGGAGAAGGGGGATTATGATAGGGCGGAGAGGGAGCTGGAGAAGGCACTAACGATGAGCAGGGATATGGGGATGAAGGGGGAGGTTGGAAGGGGCCTGTACGAACTCGGTCTTTTGTGGGCGAAGAAGGGGAGCGAAGAGAAGGCAGGGGAGTATCTGAAAGAAGCGTTTCAGGTGTTCGAATCCTCAGGAATGGAATTGTGGGCAGAGAAGTGCAGGAATGCCATGAAGGAACTTTAAGCCCTTTTCAGATATCTGTGATAGAGAATGGATACATAGTACAATCCGGTATCAAATTCTCACGATTCGTGGAAAATCCACAAACCCGTTAATGGAATTTTGCTGCTGGAAAGACAGGAGCTGAAAGGAAGCGGGCCTCGTTATAGGTGATATTATAATCCTTCTTTCCGGCTGTCAAGGAACTCCTGAACGACCTTTTTAAGCTCCTCGACGCTTTCGATGAGCTTCGCCTCCATGAGCTTTGAGCTTTCATCCATTGACAGGAGTCTTTCGGAGACAACATGGTATTTTGAATCCAGAGCTGCGAATTCTTCCTTGGTTTCTCTCCGGAAAAACTCGGTCTCCTCTGTGTTCTTCTCCAGCTTTTCAGCGAGATCAAAATGCATCTCATCGACCTTCTTACCAACAGCATCCACCTTTTCTCCCAGTTCTTCAAAGCCTTTCTCCACCTTCTCTCCCACCTTTCTCGTCTCCTCAATGTTTTTCTCCACCTTCTCTCCCACCTTTCTCGTCTCCTCAATGTTCTTATCTATCTTCTCACCGAGTTCTTTGAATCCTGTATCTATTTTACTGCTCAGGTTCATGTTCATGGATGTCATGGCAAGTATTGCCATCTCGCTCCTTTCCAGTGCCTCTTTTTCCAGAGGTGGAATGTCCATGCCATGATAGAGCACATCAAAGGGATATCTCAATAGTTTTTTATCAATTTCCACATCCTCATATTCCTCTATCTCAAGAACATTCATCTGTAAGGGATCAGACGGATCACTGGCCTTCCTGTCTATTGATGCTCTGAATTTTCCATATATCTCCTCGGGGCATTCACAGAATATCTCCACAGTGCCGTCGTCAAGATTTCTAACGCTGCCGTGTATCCGCATGTTGCGGGCAATCATCTTCACAAAAGCCCTGTAGCCAACCGCCTGGACATTGCCTTTCACGATTATTTTAGCCCGTTTCAGAGTCATACTTTCACTAAATCGGTAAAGTGAGTGGTTGTATTTATAGGCTTCGAATTTCCTTTAAAATGGCCGCTCATTCATCATGCCTGATTAAGAGACCCTTATATGAACACAGAGCAAAAGAAATGCAGTATCCCGAAATCATTTTACATCTCAAGTAACGGTCTTCAAATACCTGAAGACCTCAGTATGCAATAAATTGCAAACAAACCACCCCCACATATTCGAATATCTTTTCCTCAAGTTTTTGCCAGAAAGCTTCTTCAGGGCCCTCAGCGTTATCAAACTTGGCCTTTCAAAGAAAGACAGGCTTTCACCGGAGTGAAAGTCCAGACTCATGTTGGTTTATCATAGCATCTCCGACAAAGAAAAAGATGTGATGGAAGCAAAGCTTCCAGAGCCCTCTTTGAGAAAGAGGGCGTAAAGTATTTCGGGATACTACACCAAAAAGTGTTTTAGGGAAATCAAAAACAGAAAAAAAATAAAGAGAAAAGAAAGGTTTGTTATTGTGTGCTATCACACTATCTCAGCTTACATACATTACGTTTGCATAGGCACAGTCGCCAACAATCAATAATTTTACTGCCACACAGTCCACCAGGCTTACCTTGCCATCATTGTTCGCATCCATAAATGGGGTTGCAGGCACCTCTCCGTAGATTGCAAGTTTTATAAGTGTCACATCTTGCACATCTATTTCGCGATCACCATTAGCATCTCCTCTAATAAAGTGGTAGTTCTCTAGCTCACTATATATTTCATTGATATCATAAGAGCCGGAAGAATACTCAGAAAAGTCTATTGTAAAGTCCTCGCCCTGAGCAAGATTCGATACAAAGTCTACTGCGTCCAGTAGTGTCAAAACAATCTCGGCTTGTACGCTGCCGATATCCACTATTGATGAAGCTGCACTTTCCTCCTGGGCTATTAGGGTAGGATGCGCAAGAGTTGCATACTGCGAATATGCCGCTACTACGGTTGGGTTTGCTTCATACCATTCTACCATTTCATCCTTTGCAGTCACAGTCAGCTCACTTTCCCATTGTACCAGCACATCCTCTAAATCGAACATGGCAGAAATGGGTTCACTTTTCCAGTAGTTTATCACTTCGTCCAGTGTGATGTAACCACTTAAGACATCCTGGTATGTAGCATCTGCTACTGATAATGCCGCAGCCCTGCCTGCAAAATCAGTCGTCGTCACCAGTCCCACGAAGCCGGTCATTACCATTGCCACGACCAACGATATCGATATTGCCTTTCTGGTGCTCGTGGCGCGCGTCACTAAACCTTTATTTAATTCCTATACCCCGCAGCTTGCTGCGGTTGGGACAGGAGACTAACAGGCAAATAACAATATACTCTGTGCATGTTCTATAGCCTATGGAAATAGAACATGCACCTCACTGTACCTATAGAATAAGATATCACA
>JAJRVK010000043.1 GCA_024277315.1 archaeon
AGATTGGAGAGAAAAGGAGTGTGAGAGAACATGGATGAAATAAATAACATAATAGAAGACATGAAAAAGAAATTCCCCGTCATCGCAGCGGGGTTCATCACGAGGGACGGAATGCCGAAATATCTCGAGGTGCCGGAGGGTTCTTATCCAGAGACCTTCAGCATAATGTGTGCGACCGTTCTGGGCGCTGCCGGGACTGCGGCCACGGAACTCGGACAGCCGAACCCCGAATACGTGGTCGTCGAAACGGGAGGAATAAAGATATTCATAGTCTCGGGTGGCATGAAAGGGATACTCGTGGCTGCCATCAATACCCAGAACAAGGAAGAAGAGATAATAAGCTATATGAAAAACACGATAGAAAAGATATGATCAGACGAAAGGAGGTTTGGTGAGAACTCCTTCCGCCATCCTTCCTCTTATATCGACCAGCACACTCTCTCCTTTTTTGGCACTTTCTCTTTTCAGATATGCCATGGCAATGCCTTTTCCGAGAACAGGGGACTTCGTTCCGCTCGTGACGACCCCTATCTCCTCTCCGTTCCTGTAAACCAAGGAGCCATGCCTCGGGATCCCTTTCTCCAGGATTATTCCCATCCATCGGTCATGGTCTCCCCTTTCTTTCTGTTCTTCCAACGCCTTTCTTCCTATGAAATCATGGTCCCATTCTATTATGAAATCCCAGCCGGTTTCCAGTGTGGTCCTGTCCTCATTGAAATCCTGACCAGAGAGCCAAAACCCCTTTTCGAGCCTGAGAGTGTCTCTCGCACCGAGGCCACATGGACGGGCACCCTTTTCTCTGAGCCTGTTCCAGAGCTCCACGCCCTGTCCTCCAAGAGCGATGATCTCAAAACCATCCTCACCCGTATATCCTGTGCCGGAGACAAGGGATTTCTCGGAAAAGAGGCCCTGAAATCCGCCGCGCTCCATTTTCTTTAGTCCCAGGTCGACCCATTTCGATTTGAAGAATTTCACCTCCGCTGCTTCGGGAGAAATATCCTCCATTATTTTTCTGGCATCCGGGCCCTGAAACGCTATGCAGACAAGATTGTCGGTGTGATTCTCCATCTTCACATCAAAGCCCTCCATATGCGACTCGAACCACTGTTCAATCATGGGCGTCGGTCCGGCGTTCGGGATGCAGAGATATTCGTCTTCGGAAATACGGTAGGCGATCACATCATCCTTTATCTTTCCCTCCTCATTGAGAACGTGGGCGTACTTCGCATCTCCGACATCCATCCTTTCAAAGTTTCCTGTTGTCAGGCGGCTGAGGAATTTTCCAGCATCCCTTCCCCTGAGATACAGGTCGCCCATGTGGGAGACATCGAAGATACCGGCGTGCTCTCTAACCGCCATGTGTTCCTTCACTATGCTGTCGTACATTACCGGCATCTCCCAGCCTCCGAACTCCGTCATCCTGGCCCCTAGCCTGACATGCTCGTCATAAAGCGCCGTTCTTTTCATGTTATCGGCAGGTGATTGACGGAAGTCTTAAAGTTTATTGTCCGTCCAAAAGATTTTTAATCGAACTTCGATGCGCACATATGGCCGGAGAAGAGATGGTCGAGATTCTGAAGGAAGAACTGAAAGAGTTGGCGGAGGCGCTGGCCGCAGGAGCGGAGACGGCACGTGAGAGACTCGAGGACATGCTTGATGAGGCCGGAGAAGAGAGGGAAGAGATAAAGCGCATCCTTATCGAAACTCTTGAGGTGATGAGAGATGCCGGCAGAATAAGCATGGATGCATACAGGGAGATGATGGAGAGCCTGGGGGGTCTCTGATGTTCAATACCCACATACGAAACGAAGCAAGACTGGAGAGACTCATGGAAATCATAGGAGTTTCTCCCGAAGGCATAGATTTGATGGGCAAGAAGGGAAGACAGTACATAATAAAGCTCGAGAGCGTGCCCATAAAGGATGCAATAATACTCAAACAGGAAGCTCTGTCCGTCGGTGGCGACTGCGCTCTAAGCTGGTCCGTTCTCGGGTTGAATACGGACAGCACCGATGCCATACTCATTCTCACAGAGCGACAGATGGAAATTCTGACAAAGAAGATGGAATATCAGCCCTTCAACGGAAGGATAATCGCCGAAGAATTAAGGGAAATCGTCGGGAACTATGAAAACGAGCCCGCGCTCACACTGCGAGGCAGAAGGGTGAATTCGCCCGCGGTCATGGGAATCCTCAATGTAACCCCAGACTCATTTTCGGACGGAGGAAAATATCTCGATTTCGAAAGGGCCGTGAAAAGGGGAAAACAGATGGTGAAAGAAGGGGCTGACATTATCGATATCGGAGGGGAATCCAGCAGACCCGGTTCCGGGAGAGTGAGCGCCGCCGAAGAGATGGAAAGAGTACTGCCCGTGGTCGAGGCCCTCAGAAAGGAAACCGATGCCATCATTTCCGTTGACACCTACAAACCCGAGGTCGCGGAAAGGGCCATAGATGCGGGAGCGGACATGATAAACGACATCTACGGGTTGAGAAAGGAGGGAATGGCAGAGCTCATTGGGCAACACGGTGTCGGAGTTGTCATAATGCACATGCAGGGAGACCCGGAAAACATGCAGGAGAACCCGCAATATAGGGATGTTATCGCGGACATATCCAGATTCCTGAGAGCGCAGGCAGAAAAGGCTCTGGACGCAGGAATATCCATAGATTCCATAGTCATAGATCCGGGGATAGGCTTCGGAAAGACCGTTGAGCACAACCTTCAGATAATAAAGGAACTCGGAGCGTTCAGGTCTCTGGGGTATCCCGTGCTCGTAGGAGCATCCAGAAAGAGTTTCATAGGAAAAACCCTAGATCTGCATGTCGAAGAAAGGCTGGAAGGCTCTCTCGCGGTAGCTGTGATAGCTGTTCAGAAGGGAGTCAGCATCATAAGGACTCATGATGTCATGGAAACGGTCAGAGCAGTGAAAATGACAATGGCCGTAGAAAGCATCTAAAAGCCCTTCATCTTTCCGTAAAGCGAGGATATCTTCCGTGTCTCTGTTCTCTCGCACTTCGGACAGTACATCATCGTACCTTTTCTGAGCATCGGTCCCCTGCATCTGGTACATAGGGCCTTGACCACACCGTATTCCGGATAGGCTGTGGTAAGCTGGATGGAGGGCTTCGCCTGCATGACCTTGGCCCGGACAACATCCCCTATTCTGAACTCCTTCCGCAGGTCTTTCGTGTATCCCTGCGAAGCCTTGGAGACATGGATGGTCCCAAGGGTCTCACCCGTTATTCCTCTGTCCTTTCCCTCCACCTTCTTTATATCCACTATGACCATAGTCTCTCTGACTCCTGTGACCACACCTATAACGATATCTCCTTTTTGCACGGTGACAATCGGATTAAGGGGTTCCGTGCTGACGCTCATGTCCTTGTCGTTGTATTTCACAATGCCGAGCTTCGAGGATATTATCTTACCGTCCTCCTCGAAAGTCCCTTCGCCGGGAAGAAACTCTTCGCTGGTTCCGACGACCTCGCCGGGCAATACCACTCTTTTCTTCGAGCCGCTCATTTTTACACCTCTTCTATCCGTTTACCTCTATTCTGAACATCTTTACATTGAACTTCATCACCTTCTTTCTGTGGAATCCAAACATGTGTCTGATTGGGAACTCATAGGTGAGTTCGTGGCTTATCTTTCCGCCCTTCGATTCCACATATTCCCTTACGAAGGAGGCTGTCTTTTCCAGATGCAGGGTATAGACCGCATCTGCGATTTCCATGGCCTTATCTATGAAAGGCCGGTCCGCATGCCTGTTCTGGGAGCCAAAAGGCGGATTCTGGACTACCGTATCGCACTTCGTATTAAAGCTTTTCACATCCTGTAGTATGAAATCCACGCTGACACCTTCATTTTCCGCATTTTTAATGGCAATGTCCAGGGCTTCCCCGTCCACGTCGACACCGATGACCATTTTTGCCCCGAGAAAACGGGCGCCTATGGCGAAAATCCCAGAACCGCAGCCGAGATCGCACACAACCCTGCTCTCTATGTCTCCCATGGAATGGGCGAAGAAAAGCACATCCGCCGCTATGTTCGCAGGGGTTTCGTACTGCTCGAGCAGGGGATGTTCGGGCACAAACCTCTCGAGCCTCTGCAGCCTCATCTCAAGCTCTCTTTTCCTCATTTCTCCTCCTCTGCTCATCTATCGCCTCTTTCATGGTGATTTTTCCCCTCGCAACGCTGTCAGCAAGCTCCTTTCCTATGGTCAGAGCGCCCATGCTCTCCATCCTGCTTCTTCTCTGTATCTCTCTTATCTCCCCGGGAGAGGGCGATATATCGCACGTTTCCTTTATCTCCACGCCTTCCGTAAATGCTATGGTTATTGCGGCATCTATGTCCGCATTCTTCGTGAGTTTTGTGGTATGGCTTTCGTCAACGAGTTCCATTCTAAGCCCGAGCTCTCTGAGAACGGTTATCGTGCGATTCCTGTTCGTGAGGTCGCCGTGCCCTATCCTGATCGTGGCTGCATCGTAGGTCCTGGAGGACAGAGCCTCCTCGATAATTCTAAGGCAATCCTCCGGATTCAGGGCCTGCGCTCTCTCGACGATCTTCCCGTCGCATATAACGGCAATACCCGGCTTTTTTCCGGGATCAACACCGATCAGGAGTTTACCGCACCTTTCGGTCCCGGTAAGATGAACGAGAGCCTGCTTGACTCCCTTCTCGGGGTCTGACACCCATATCTTTCTGTCGAAATCAACGGAATCAAACTCCTCTCTGGAAGTTATCACGAGGCCCACATATGAAGGCACGCTCTCCCCGGGTTCCAGGGTTATGTAGTGTATACCAGCTCTCTTCATCTCTCTCACCAGTCCGTGGTACAGGCGAAAATCCTTAGTCATTATGGCGGCCAACTTCACGGTGATGTATCCATCAGGGGGTTAAAGAATTTTTTGAGAGAAATGCGGAACGTACAAATACAAAGCTCTGCATACCCTGCCGAATGGTAAGAATAGCCATGCTCTTCGCCAAGGAGTTCAATCCGCATCCCGCTGTCCATCGTCAGGCGAAAAGTCTCATGGATGCCGGGCACGATGTGACCGTATACGCATGGGACAGGAGCGGCAGGAGACCCGAAAGGGAGGCGGTTGAGGGCGTGAAGGTCGTGAACATATCTGTTAAGGCACCCTACGGCAGCATGGGGGAGATATTCGCAAGGATGTCTCTGTACTATCTCGGGCTGTTGAAGGTTCTGAGAAGCGGGGATTACGATGCCCTGCACTGCTATGACCAGTACACCCTTCCCATAGGCGCTCTTCTGTCGAAATTGCACGGAAAGCCCCTTGTCTATGATGTTCTGGACATCTATTATCTGGATTTCCCTGACGGTTTTCTCAGGCGCTCCCTGTCAAAGGCGGACCGTTTCCTCGCCAGATTCTCATACAGGATAAAGGTCCCGTGCGATTATTTCGCTGGGTACTACAGTATGGAGGGCAGGACGGCCGTGGTCTACAACTGCCCGGAGAAGGACAGGTTCAAACCCGTGAGAAAAGAGCATGACGGCTTTGTTGTGGGCCACTTCGGAAACATAAGGTGGACGGAGCCCTTCGAAATGCTTTTCAGGGCCGTGAAAGGCCTGGAAGGAGTCAGGGTGGTAATCGGTGGAGAGGGCATATACATGGACAGGCTGAGGGATATGACCGGAAGCAGGAACATAGAGATTCAGGGCTTCGTGCCCGTTGATAGGGTTCCGGAGCGATATCGGACAATAGACGCGCTCTATGTGGTCTATCCCAGGAACCATGCACCCATCCTTTACAGCGTTCCCATGAAGATATTCGAGGCCATGGC